>JAGGWC010000099.1 GCA_021157645.1 Candidatus Cloacimonadota bacterium
ATGAACTTGATGAAGAAGCTCTTATTGCAATCCTCACCAAGCCTAAAAATGCTATTTGCAAACAATACTCTAAGTTATTTGAAATTGAAAACGTGAAACTTGATTTTGGAATTGATGCTCTTAAAGAAATTGCTCATTTGGCTATAAATCAAAAAACAGGAGCGCGTGGATTAAGGGCAATAATGGAGAAATTTATGCTCGATATAATGTATGAAATCCCTGAGTTAAACAACTTAAAGGAATGTTTTATTTCTAGTGATGTTGTTCTTGGAAAAACAGATCCTGTTTTTTCTTATGAAGACAAGAAAAAAGAGCAGTCAGCTTAAAAACTCATTTTATATAAATTTATAAAGCCGTTCCATTTTGATATGCACCCCAAATTTGGGACATAATTAAATTATATGGGATTGATTTCGATATTGTGTCGGAGTCAATCCCTTTAGTTTTGATGTTACTCTTTTTTTGTTGTAATAGTCAATGTACTTACTTAGCTTTAGTTTAAAATCACTAATTGATTCAAACTTTTCATCATAAAACATTTCTACTTTCATTCTACCAAAGAAACTTTCCATAATACTGTTATCAAGGCAGTTCCCTTTTCTAGACATACTTTGTTTAATGTTATTGTCTTTTAGAATTCTTCTGTATTGTTTCATTTGATATTGCCATCCTTGATCTGAATGTAGGATTGGTGAAATGTTTGATGGAAGCTTTATGATTAGTTTCTTTAGCATTTCTCTAGTTTGTTGGAAATTGGGTGATTCAGATATTGAATAGCTTAAAATCTCATTATTAAACATATCTAATACTGGTGAAAGATAAACCTTCTTACCAAAAACAGAAAACTCAGTAACATCAGTTGTTAACTTCTCATAAGGCTTTTCTGCTTTGAAATTCCTATTTATTACATTAGCAGCAACCTTACCTACATTGCCTTTGTAAGATTTGTATTTTTTTCTTTTAACTTTACCTCGCAGACCTAAAGTATTCATAAGCTTTAAAACAGTCTTGTGATTTATTTTAATACCTTGTTGATTAAGAAGTAAACACATCCGTCTATACCCAAGAGCATTATAATGCTGCTTATGCTTGATTACTATCATCTTCTTTATTTTATCGTACTTATCAGGTTTATTTTCTTTCTTAAAGTGGTAGTAATAAGTGCTTCTTGGAATATCAGTAATATCCAATAGAACTCTTAATTTATATCTTTGCCTTAACTCAGTTATCACTTTTACTTTTGCTTCATTTCTTTCTGAATTAAGGCATCTAACTTTTTTAAATATTCATTCTCCGCTCTTAATCTTTCATTTTCTTCTAATAATTCTTTCATTGTCTTGTTTTCGTTGTTGTTGGAATCTTTTATAATAGGTTTCTTCTTCTTTCTTCCTCTTCGCTCTTCCATAAGTCCTCTTACACCTCCAGCTTGATAAATTATAATCCATTTATTTACAAATTTTAGATTCATAGGACATTTAGCATAGGGAAAATATTTCTCTCTAATTTCGGAAAATGATAAGTTGTTTCGTTGAATATCGGTTACTACTTTTAATTTAAACTCGGGTGAGTAGGTTTTGTTCTTTCTTGTGATTCTTGCTTTCATAAAAAATGCACCTCCAAAAGTATCTAACTTATGGGGTGCATATCATTTAAGCAAGTCGGTTTTTTTTATTATCCTACAATCCTATTTTTTTGGTACCTTGCGGATGATGCGTCGGCTTTGCAAAGCGAAACGATGCTGGAATTCTCTTGCACGTCTTATGGTTGAAAACCTCTGCAATGATAATTCGATAATATTCAATCATTGCGAAGATCAAGACCATTCGCAAGATTTCGGATTATTTAGATTCATTAATTATTAATTCAGCGTAATAACTATCTTCAACTCTTTCCATTTTGTATCCGCGAGTTTTGAACATATGCTGCATAATGTGATTTGTGACTAAGACATTTGCATAGATTTTTTGGATTCCTCGTGCTTTAGCGATTTCAGAAATATAATCAGTAAACTTGTTACCAAGTCCCAGGTTTTGCCAAGGATCTGCTATCACAATAGCATATTCAGCAGTCTCATTATATTGATCTGCAATTAATCTAACAACACCAGCCATTTTTTTTCTGCCATTTTCTTCAACTTCTGCTATAATAGCTATTTCACGATCATAATCAATTTGTGTATATCGAATTAGTTCCTGATGAGAAATGTTTTTGATCAGTTGGAAAAAACGGAATCTTTGAGTACGTTCAGAGAAATTTGAAAACATCTCTTTTTCCATAGATTCATCCTCTGGTTTGATCGCTCTTAGTGTAACTTTTTGACCGTTACTCATTGTATGTTCGATTGTGAATTCTGATGGATAGGGTGAAATAACAAGATGTTTACAACAACTATCTTTAATATCTATTTTAGTTTTATTCAGCAAAACTTTTGCATCCAAAACTACTCCACCACGTTCATCTACACCAAAAGGATTAATATCAATTTCTTCAATTTGGGGGAAATCCATTATCAGATAAGAAAATTTGTAAAGCAGGAATTGGATAGAAGTAATATCTGCACTCGGCATTCCTCGATATCCTTTGATCAATTTATAAATTTTTGTATCTTCAATCATTCTCATTGCCAAAGCCATATTAAGTGGTGGTAAACCGACGGTTGTATCCTTAAAAATTTCCACAGCAACACCACCCATTCCAAATACGATAGTGGGTCCAAAAATTGGATCTCTATTACAACCAATGATCAGTTCATATTTTCGCTTCATCATTTGTTCCACAAAGATACCTCTAATATCAGCATCTGGAACTTTTTCTTTAGAAGATTTCATGATTTTATTATAGGCAATTTTAACTTCTTCTTTATTTAAGATATTTAAGATCACACCACCAACATCAGTTTTGTGCAGAATATCAGGAGAGGCGATCTTCATCACAAGCGGATAGCCAAATATTTCTGACATTGCAATTGCTTCTGCTTCTGTCTTGGCAAGTCCGTTCTTAATAACTGGAATTTGATAGTTATCCAAAAGTTGTTTAGCTTCAAATTCTGTCATCACTATTCTGTTATCATTTAATACTTCTTCGATAAGTTTTTTGCTTTCATCTTTTTTGGGTTGGAATTCGTGCGGTATTTGAGAAGGAGTTTCATGCAAGATTTCCAAATTACGAGAATAATCGTACATCAGCATGAAGCACTTAACTGCACTTTCAGGAATTTGATAAACAGGAATATTCTTAGCTTCCAATATCTCCTGTCCTTTCTGGATATCTTTAGCTCCCATCCAGGAAGCAAAAACTGGTTTCCTGCTATTTTTAGCAATAATCGCAAGTTGTTCGGCAATTTCTGTTGAATCCGTCATTGACTGCGGAGTTAGAATTACCAAAATTCCATCTACATTTTTATCTTTTGTACACAGTTCAACTGCTTTTGAATATTGTTCTGGTCCCGCATCTCCGAGTACATCAACCGGATTTCCCTTACTCCAGTTAGGAGAAAGATATTTATTTAATTCCTGTATAGTCTCATCGGATAATTTTGCAATTTTTCCACCTTTAGCAATAAGAGTATCTGTAGCAATTACTCCCGGACCTCCGGCATTAGTCACGATTGCCAGTCTGTTATTTACTGGTCTCGGCTGCATTGCTAAAGATTTAGCAATATTAAAAAGTTCTTCGATTGTATCAACTCTGATAATTCCCGCTCTTTTGAAAGCAGCATCAAAAACAAAATCATTTCCGGCAAGACTTCCTGTGTGAGACATAGCAGCCTTTGCCCCTTCCGTACTTTTCCCAGCTTTCAATACAATAATCGGTTTATTTCTGGCAAAAGCTCTGGCAGCACTCAGAAAACTTCGGGCATCTGTAAGCGATTCCATGTAAATAACAATACTATTTGTTTGCGGGTCACGACCAAAATAATCTATTAGATCATCAAAGCTTACATCTATCATCGAACCAATAGATACAAAGTTGCTGAATCCGACATTCTGCTTGATAGACCAATCAAGAATTGCAGTACAAAGAGCACCACTCTGAGAAATAAGAGCAATTTTGCCCGGTAACGCCATTTTACTGGAAAAACTGGCATTAAGTTTAATGGAAGGTTTAATAAATCCAAGACAGTTTGGTCCAATCAATCTCATTTTGTATCTTTTTACAGTTTCAGAAATTTGCTTTGTTAGTTTTTTACCTTCTTCTCCTATTTCTGCAAAACCGGCTGAGATCAATAAAACTCCGGTAACTCCAGCTATTCCACAATTTTCTACAATATTTGGTACAGATTTAGCTGGAGTTGCAATTATTGCCAGATCGATCTTATCTGGAACATCTGCAAGAGTTGGATAAGCTTTTACTCCTAATACATTTGTTCTTTTAGGATTTATTGGGTATACTATTCCATCAAATCCTGAACCAATTATATTATTCATCAAGGCATATCCGACGCTACCTTTTTTTGTAGTAGCACCAATAATAGCAATTACTTTCGGATTGAATAGTTTGTCTAATTTCTTTGAACTCATTTTCTTATTCCTTATTCTTTATTCTTAAATTGATTTCCAATATTTTTTTAGAAGTTGCATAGTCAAAGCTTTTCGTCCTTCATATTCATAATAGGTTTGGATGAGCGAATCTGTTTGTCTTTCAGTATGCCGCATATGGTTATTATTAATTCCATCCAAAAAATTATAAAGACATCTTGGAAAAATTTCGATGTTATAACCTCCTTCGAGTGTAGCAAAAATATCTTTAAAATTTGCAGAAATCAGCTTCCCAATTTTGTAATAAGTATTTACCGATAAGCGAAGATCCAGCAAAAGATCATATTGATGAGAATCAAAACCGGCGGAAATTCCAACAATATCAGGATTAAATTCTTTCGCTACTGGCAAAAATGTTTCAAAAGCATCCATGAAAATTTCGTCACCACTTTCCGGTGGAAGCGGAACATTAATCGTAAATCCTTTTCCTTTACCTTCACCAATTTCATCTGCGTCTCCACCGCCAGGGAAAGCAGGAAACTGATGTAATGACCAGTACATAACCTTGTTAGAATTCTTGAAGATCTCCTCAGTGCTGCAACCAAGATGTCCATCAATATCAATAATTAAAACACGTTTTCCTTTATTTGCATGATATTGAGCTGCAATAGCAATATTATTAAACAGGCAAAATCCACTGGAATGATCTTGATGAGCATGATGTCCCGGAGGACGTGTTAAAGCAAAATCACCGCTTTTGGATGCCATGATAGTTGCGCCAACTGCATAGATCGCTGCTTCATAGCTTCCTGCTGAAACAATTGTATCTTCATCTGAATGTCCACTACCTGTTGCACTCATATTTTTGATTCTTTTAATATACTCAGGAGTATGTATAAGTTCAAGGTATTTCTCACCGTTTTCAATTTCAGTTATAGGTAGTTCCCCAAGTGACGATAGTCTTTTTATATTTTCAGGATGCATACCAGTGTCATGTTTTAAAAATACCGGATTATAGATAAGTTTCATTTTTTCCTCTTCAAATCCTATGATTTTCATTTCTTAAAAACGCAGTCAGATATTTACTCAAGTTTTCTTAGTCAAGTATAATTTGAAAATGCATGTAACAGTTTATAATTAAAATAGTTGACTTTTTAAAATATTGTTAGTATATCAAAAATGAACAAATTTTCATCTAGTTTGATTTAGAGATAAAATAAATTATTTTATTCAATATTTAAACATTAAGGAAAATAGTAAATATTTTTGATCTTAATGATTATTTGAAAAGGAAACCATTCACTTGACAACAGGAATTTTGCAGACAAATTAGGTTTGCATTAGAATTGATGGAGGTCATTATGTCAGAATACATAAATAATAATGAGAAAAGAGTAGAACAACTTTTTAAATTTTCTCAAGGGATTTTAAATGGAGAAAATGGAAGCAACCTAATGGAAAAATATGGAGATACTCTCAAACATATTACTCCTCACGATATGATAGCAATGGAAGAGAAACAATTGAAAAGCGGTATCTCTCCTCAGCTGATCAAAGAGAAAATAGAAAAAGTGATGAATGTGATCTATGATCAATTAAAAAAATATAAGTGGGAAAAACCCGCTGAAGGTCACGCTTTATATTATCTAATGCTGGAAAACCGTGAATTAGAAAAAGTGCTGAATAAAATAAAAAAGAGTCTTCATGAGAGGAACTATATAAAAGTTAAAACTCAAGTTGAAGAACTTTTCCTTATGGAACCACATTACGTTCGCAAAGAGAATATCCTTTTTCCTTTTTTGGAAAAAACTTGGAGAAATTGCCGTCCACTTTCTGTGATGTGGTCTATTCACGATGACATTCGTTTGAAGCTAAAAGAATTAAAAAAGATACTGGCAGAAAATGAAGATTTCAATGCAGATATCTTTAAATTAATTGGTGAAGTATTCTTCTTAATGTATGGTATGATTTTCAAAGAAGAACTTGTGATATATCCTGTAGCAATGGAAACACTAACAGAAATTAACTGGTGTAATATCCATGCACAAAGTTATGAAATTGGTTTCTCTTATATTACACTTCCAAAGAGAAAAAGAAAATCCAATTCTGTCTCTACGAAAAATGCTATAGATTTGGCTAAAGTTTTCTTCCAAACTGAAACCGGAAGTTTGAATAGGCAACAATTAGAACTTATTCTCAATACAATCCCTCTCGATCTGTCTTTTATTGATGAAAATGATGAAGTACGTTATTTCTCTAATCCTACTGATAGATTTTTCCCACGATCTCCAGCAATTATAGGACGTAAAGTTCAAAAATGTCATCCTCCTGAGAGTGTGCATATTGTAGAAAAAATATTGAATGCTTTCAAAGCTGGAACTAAAGATGAAGCTTCATTCCACATTCAGATGAGAGGAAAATTTATTTTCATTCGTTACTTTGTGGTTAGAGATGAAAAAGGCAAATATCTTGGCACTCTAGAAGTAGGACAGGATGTTACGGAAATTCGGAAAATGGAAGGTGAAAAAAGACTACTTGATTGGGAATAGGGACTGAGAAAAAAGAGTTAAGAATAGAAAAATTAGCAACGAACTGAAACGAACAAAAATAGAAAATTTAGTTGGGATTAGGAGGAAAAATGAGCCATAAAGAAGATTATTTATCCGAAGAAGAAATGAAAATAAAACTGAAGATCAATGGTAAAAAAATACCATTGGTTCCTTTTATTCATAATGCTATGCGTGATTCAATTATTGGTTTAGTTAAGAATCTGAAAGGATTTGAAAAAGGAAAAATAGAGATAGAGATAGATTAATATAATTTTGTTAATGTCCTCAAACTTGACACAAAATCGTTTAATCACAAAATTATTCCAAAAGTTTGATAAATAGGTTTAATGGATAAAATGTTAAAAATAAAATTAATTGGATTATGTTTGTTGCTGAGTGCTTTTACTTTTGCTCAGAATCTAGATGAGAAGAAAAGCCAGTTGGATGAACTGAATAAAAAAATTGATGAAGAGAGCAAACTGATAGAGGAAGTTGAACAAAAAACACAAAGTACAAAGGAAGATATAAGTTCAACGAAATCTAAAAAAAGCAAAGCTGAGAAAAAAATTAAACAATTAAAGAAATCTGAAAGTACTGCGAAAGGCAAATTAGATGTAACAATGAATAAACTAGATTTTACAAATCAAGAGTTGAGTGAGCTGCATGATCTTTGTGAGCTTGAATTCAATAAACTTTGTCTGGCTCATTATCTAAGCATGATCTATCCCGAAAAAAAAATGGATACAAAACTTTTAAGTACAATTATTCAACAGACAACTGCTGAGATCAATATAAGAGCTGATGAAAAAACCGGATTGGAAAAGAAAAAGAAAAAGGGTACAAAATATTATGAAGACCTGATCTGGACGCGAATTGTTACAAATAAGAAAAAGAAAAAATATTCAAGTCAGGTTGCTTCATTAAATAAGAAGCTTTCTAATTATGAGCAAGAAAAAAAAGCAGCTGAGCAACGAGTTGACGAGTTAGAATCGCAAGCTGCAGCTTTAGATGAACTAATTACAAAATTGCAGGCAGATGTTCTTACTGATCATTTTACATTTAAGTTTTCAACTCCTAAATTGATCTGGCCGGCCAGAGGAACTATAATTAAACAATATGGCGTGCAGAAAAGCGATCAATATAAAGTTAGCTTATTAAATAATGGAATTGATATTGGTTTGGCAGAGGGATCGGATATTCTCGCTGTGGATGATGGCGTGATCGCATTTGCCGAGTGGTATAACGGTGCAGGAAAACTTGTTGTGATCGATCATCAAAATGGTTTTCATACTCTCTATTCTCACAACAGCAAACTGCTGGTTTCCAAAGGAGATAAGATCTTTAGAAATCAAGTTATTGCTCTTTCGGGAATGACCGGTTCAGCGGAAGTTCCAAGTGTTCATTTTGAGATAAGAAAGAGAGGAACTCCGGTAAATCCGCTTGAGTATCTGGAATAATGAAAATTTACAATGAACTTCCTGAACACAAGATTGAAAGAGATGCGATCTTCTTACACTATACGGGAAGCATGTTTGGAATTGGCTGTTCTGCATTTAGTAAGGAAGCTGTCACAAAAATCGATTTATTGAAGGATCGGAAAGATAAAAGTGGTTATATTGTTCTCATTCCTGATATTGATTGGTTAAATAGATTTGATGTGCAATTAACTCCAAAAGTCAATCGAATTTTACAGCAATATTGGGCTGGAGAATTATCGGTTATTTTGGAAGTTCCTGATCCAAGATTTAATGATATTTCACAGAATGCTAAGGTTGCTTTCAGAATTCCAACCAACGAATTATTGCGAGAATATATTATAAAATTAGATCAACCCATAATAAGCACGAGCGT
This sequence comes from Candidatus Cloacimonadota bacterium, assembly GCA_021157645.1. GTDB lineage: Bacteria > Cloacimonadota > Cloacimonadia > Cloacimonadales > TCS61 > Tenebribacter. Next base: position 8,879 of record JAGGWC010000099.1, read on the forward strand.
AAATAAATCAGGGAAAAAACCGGTTCAAAACCTTGATGAGATATTAACGGGATTTGAAAGCTGGTTTGATTTTGCAATTCTACCAGATAATGTTCAACGAAGTAATAATTTGCCATCTACAATTATTGAATTCACAGATGAAAAGTTGAGTATAATTCGTAAAGGGAGTATTCCATTTTCTGAAATAGAATTGAGTTATGAAGCACCACAAATATTATTTGTATGCACCGGTAATACTTGTCGCAGTCCTATTGCAAAATGCTTGGCTAAAAGAATAATAACGGAAAAAGAAATTAAATTTAGAGTTACTTCAGCCGGATTTACGACAGACGGAATGCCGATATCAGAAAATTCAAACTACGTTCTGGCTTTACATGGAATCGATGCATCAGAGCATACATCAACCTTATTGAATGAAGAAAGCCTGAGAAAAAGCTGGTTAGTTCTAACCATGACCGCAAATCACAAAAATAAAATTTTACAGCTTTATCCTGCATCAGCTTCCAAAGTATACACACTTTCCGAATATACCGGTTTAAGCAGTGATATTACAGATCCATTTGGAAAAGATATTGAGTATTATAAAAATACATTTGAAGAAATTAATGAGAAAGTACAAATTATCTTTGAGAAAATCAAGGAGGAGAGGTGAAAATGCCATTTTTATTC
>JAGGWC010000094.1 GCA_021157645.1 Candidatus Cloacimonadota bacterium
ATCTTTGATTTTACTACTATATATTTTATCAATATTGTTTTGAATGTAACCTTTGTACAGTGCTTCAGAATAAACTTGTTTACCGATAGAATTCCTGACAATGATACTGGTGTAACCATCTTCCGATCCTAACCCACCAGCTGATATATCAGCAAAATCATTAGAAAAATCGGAACAGGCAAGACAAGCGTCATGTGCAATTTGCTCCACCTCTTCTAATGGAATTTGAATTTTTAATCCTGATTTCATGTGAAGGATCAACTTATCTTTTATGTTTACTTTCTCTATATCCTCAATTTTAATATTATGTTTCTTGGCAAAATCTTTTTTCATAAGATCTTCCAATGTAAAACATTGCATGCAGAATAAACCAATTGTAAATACTATTAAATGTGATGGGACAATATTCATAGCCTGCATTTTACGGATTGCTTTGATTTGACAGGGTGTTCCAACTAGAGCTAACCTTTTCATATCTTTTCCGGCTGAGTCTTTAATCACTTTTATAACTGGGAAGCAAGAAGAATAAATATTTCCCAATTCATCCAGATGAGTAGCTTCCGACCAAAAAGATCCGGCAGCTTCCAGAAGTTCCTTTCTGTTTTTAGCGATCATTGGCATCCTACCACAACTATCCATTCTTTTAGAAACTATTGCTCCATCAATAAAATTATTTTCTAGCATATATAATAATAATGAAGTTACAACTCCCCCATCTGTAGCGGTTTCTCTGATTTCGATATTTGTTGATCTGGCTGAAAAAATATTTTCCCAATTACCAATTGGATATTTCCAATTATATTTTTCTTTTATTTCTTCTTCCAATTCTATCGTTTTTGGACAGATCAAATAGCAAATGCCATCTTCGAGACATTTATCTTTATCAACATATTCAGGATATCCATCTTTACCGATCTTAAGAGCATTGATTCCATTTGCACTACAAAAAGAAACACAGCCTCCACATCGATTACAAAGATTCTGATTTATTACTTCATTAAGCAAATTATCAAAACTTAATATTTTTTCTTGTAACATAAAACCTCCTGAACAACAGATATTCAGGGAACTGTGAACAGCTCCCTGAATTAAGATTATTTATTTAACCGGATTAGCCGAATCCAATTGCCATTCGTAATAAGCACCATCATAAACTTTAACATTCTTATAGCCAAGAATATCTGTAAGTGCCATATAAACGATACCTGCACGAACACTTGAAGCACAATAAAGAATAACTTCTTTATCGCTGGTAATTCCTGCTGCAGTTACTACTTTAGTAATTTCTTCTTGAGATTTAATAGTTCCATCTTCATTAATTACAGATTTAAATTCCAAATTAACAGCACTTGGAATATGTCCATATCTCTTGATATTCTTATCAGAATCAGTTCCAGCAAATTCATCAGCAGAACGAACATCGATAAGAACTACATTTGAATTATCTTTATGAGCTTTTACATAAGACATATCTGTAAGAATTGCTGAATTAGGAGTTGCCTTGAAAGTAGTTGGAGTAATCTTAGTTGCATTTTTTGTAACTTTACCACGAATTTTTCCCCAACTTTTCAAATGACCATCAAGAATATTTACATCGGCTGCCCCCAAATATTTGAAGATCCAATATAACCTACCAGCCGCTTTATTACTGCCTGTATCATAGATAACGATCTTGCTTTTTTCAGAAATTCCTTTTTCCCCAAATATTTTTGCGATCTCATCTGCACTCTTCAGCATTGATGGAACACCATCTGTTTTGTATAGATTTTTGTGATCGATATTAACAGCACCAGCAATGTGCTTTTTGCTATAATCTGAAGCATTCCTAGCAGAAACTATGATCACATCACCGCTTTTCGCAAGAGTTTTAAGTTCTTTTGCTGTTATCACTCCGGCAAAAATAAGTTGAACAGCAAAAAGAATTATCAAAATTCCTATTATTTTTTTCATTTTATCTCCTGATTTAGAATTTTACTTGAAGCTGCATTAGGATTTCGTCATTGGAAACCTCATGACCTTCTTCAGCTTTATAAAGATAATTAAATTGTAATCTTGTCCAATCGTTGAAGAAATAATTAAAACCGAAAGTAATAACATCTTGAGCATTATTATCTGTATCATTATCAGGATCGTATGATTCATACTTAACTATCGGTTGAATATTCCATGGTGTCATATACAAAGCTTGAGCCCAAAAACCACTGCGATTGATCGAACCTTTGTGGACCTCCACGGGATCATCACTTCAGCCACCGCCAGTTGTATAAGAACCAATATCTTCAGCAGAAATATACTCACCCTGAATTAAAATATTAGAATAATCAATCTGAAATTCAGCAGCATATCTTTTTCTTTCATCTTCATCAGCACCTTGTACAATAGTAGGTGCAGTTCCATATTTATAACTTCCACCAACACTCAAATATTCGATCGGAGAGATAACTAATCTACCAGAAAATGCTTTGTTTTGGTTGTCATCCCGCTGATTGAATTCTGATGCATTTGTAAAAGAGAATGCATATTTAGCTAATTTATTGTAGTGTCCGCTAAACATAATACCCATATCTCTTTGTGGAGAGACAAGTTCATTTACCAAAATAGATCTCTGGATAGAATGCAAACTCTGACAGGGAGTATTCAATTCCAAACTGAAGGGAGATTTGAATTGTCCCAACGATAGATTAACCCAGGGAGCAAAACGAGAATAAGTGATAAATCCATCCAGTAAATATGGAGCATTACCCTTATAAGGGCTGAATTCAAACATAATATAATAGCTAAAATCATAAGGGATATTCCCTACAAGACCCATTCTGGCACGATTGAAAGTAAAGCTGTTCTCATTGTCATCTTCGTTGAACTGATATTCAAATTGAGATTGCAGGTAACCTACTACATTTACACCTTCATCGGAAGAAGCTTCCATACAACCTTGTGCATAAATTACAACCGGAAAGATTAATATTACTAATAATATCGAAAGTACTCTTTTTTTCATTATTACTCCTAGATTTGGGAGCGGTATTTACCGCTCCCAATCAATTATTACTATGGACCCGTTACAAAGTTAAAGTCAGCACTACCACTCCATTTGTGGGATTGAAGATCATCATAGATCATTCCATTAGCACTGAATTTAAGAGTTTTAGCATCATAACCGAAAGCATTCAACCAAGCTGCTATAAAAGACGCTGTTTGACCGCTCCAGCAGTAAAATACATTTATAGCTGTCGGATCAAGGTTTTCAAGATTAGCAATACCAAATTGACCTGGTGTAACCTGATAGGCATCTTCAATGTGTCCGTAAAGATTCCATGAAACAGAATCCCAATAGCAGAAAACTTGATAATTATCTGGATTGGAAAGAACATCGGTGTTTCCAATACCATTCAAACCATCGAGAATCGCGTGATCTACTTGATATTCCAATATGTCTGCTCCACTACTCAAACTAACATCCAAAGTAGGCATTTCAGTAAATTCTGCTAGTGCTGGTGAACTATTATCATCAACCCAGCTTTCTGGATAATCACCAGCAACATTTCCTGTATGATTAGTCCAGAAATCAAAATTGCCGTTCCAACTGCTCATTCCCCATTTTAGTGATTTTGCGGTTGCAACTCCACTCAAACGAAGAGCCATAACAGCGTGACCTGCATCATGTCCGGTGTAACATGCAACAACAACCGGTAAATTATCAACATTATTTGCTGCTTCATATGTAACCACATCCGCTAAAGCTAAACTATGCGCACCATCAATGTGTCCGTCTTCAAAATCTGTAACTCCATTAGGTGCTGGTGTTGCTGGCCAAACTCCTTGAGCATCGGGACCATACTTATCACCCATCCTGATATCCATGATAAAATAATCTGCAATACCGGCATTTAGAACATTGGCAGTAATATACGCATCTGTTAACATTGCGGGAAGATCGAGATTGTTGTCCTCAATATACTGTGTCAGTGTTTCAAATTCACTAAGATCAGGATTTGTAGTTTTATCCTTACATCCTGCTACAAAGATCACAGACATTACTGCGATCACCAATAC
>JAGGWC010000237.1 GCA_021157645.1 Candidatus Cloacimonadota bacterium
ATTTAAAATTGATAATCCCACTTTTTGTCCATTAGACCTCTTATTACTATATTTTATTCACTAATAAATTCATTTTTCATTTTAATGATTATACGGAATATTCTATGCCACTTATTATATGTTGACATGTTTTTTTAAATTCCCAGTTTTGCCTTCAAAAATATTAAAAAATGGAGAGAATCAATGAACAAAAAAATTACAATATTCGGAGCGGGGCTTGTAGTAAAACCAATGGTGGATTATTTGGCAGGGAAAGGCTATGAAGTAACTATTGCCAGCCGTACACTAAGCAAAGCAGAAAAGCTGGCAGAACCGCATCTTAATGTTATAGCAAAACAGTTTTTGAGCGATGATGAAAATGCTCTGAGCGAATTTGTGAAAAACAGTGATATCGTGGTAAGTTTACTTCCTGCCACAATGCACGTGAAAGTTGCTGAAAAATGTATAGAATTTAACACAAACATGGTTACTGCATCCTATATCAGTCCTCAAATGAGAGCTTTAGATCAAAAGGCAAAAGATGCCGGAATAATTATTCTTAACGAAATTGGTGTGGATCCAGGAATTGATCATATGAGTGCGATGAAGATATTCCATCACGTTGAAAATGAAGGTGGAAAAATTGTCAGCTTCATGAGTTATTGCGGTGGATTACCAGCTCCAGAAGCAAATACAAATCCACTTGGATATAAATTCTCTTGGGCACCAAAAGGTGTCCTGAAAGCTGCTGGAAATGGTGCTAAATATATGAAAGATGGGAAGATCATAGAAATTGAGGGGAAAAACCTTTTTAATAATTACTGGTTCGTTGATGTGGAAGATGCAGGAACATTTGAGGCATATCCAAACCGTAATTCCCTCGATTATATTGATCTCTATAATTTAAAAGATGTAAAGACAATGTATCGTGGAACTTTCCGAAACATAAGCCATTGCAACACTTGGTATATTATGTCCCAAATGGGATTCTATAAAGAAGATGAAACATTTGAAAATCTGACAGGAACCGTGAAAGAATTTATTCTTACAAAAATGTTAAAAACAGATAAAGACAAATGCCTTAAAGAAATATTAATGGAAAAATATAATCTTCCTGCAGAAAGTGTGATCCTTAAGAAATTCGAATGGCTCGGTTTCTTTGATGAAACTCCAATTCCAATTACAAAAGGTGGTGCAGTTGATGTCCTTACTGCGATCATGCTTGATAAAATGTCTTACGAAGAAGGAGAACGTGACTTACTTGTTCTTCATCATCAATTCATAGCAGAGTATCCAAATAAAACTCAAAAGATCACATCCACAATGATAGATTACGGAATTCCAAATGGTGATTCATCAATGGCAAGAACCGTTTCACTTCCCGCAGCAATTGGTGTTCATATGATACTTAAAGGTGAAATTAATGTAAAAGGTGTTCACATGCCAATACTACCAAATATCTATATTCCTGTTCTTAAGGAACTTGAAAATCTCGATATTAAAATTATTGAAAGATTTTATTGATAGAATAAAAATGAGAATTTATTATAGTTGTAATGCGTTCCCAAGTTTTCTTGGGAACGTTTTATACAAATAGATATAGTAGAAAATTAAAGGAGAAAAATGAGAATACTAGGAATAATTAAAGAGACAAAAAATAAATGGGAACGTCGCGTTCCCTTGAATCCAAAAGCTGTTCAAGAACTTATCAAAAAAGGTTTTGAAGTAATTGTACAACCATCTGAGATCAGAATATACAAAGATGAAGAATATAGATCGGTTGGTGCAAAACTTTCAATTGATCTTTCGCAATGTGATTTCATTATCGGTGTAAAAGAGATTCCAATAAAAAGTTTAATTCCCGGGAAACCGCATCTGTTTTTTTCTCACACAATCAAAGGACAAGATTATAATATGCCACTTTTACAAAAGATATTAGATGATAATATCACTTTGCTTGACTATGAAAAAATCGAAGATGAGAAAAACAGAAGGTTGGTTTTCTTTGGGAAATTTGCAGGTTATGCTGGAATGGTGGACACACTTCACGGTTTAGGACAGAGATTAAAGCTACAGTTTAATTTGGAAACTCCGTTCCTCCAAATAAAACATTCATATCAATATGAATCTGTTCAAGATGCAATTGAGCAAATCGGTATCGTGGGAAAGAAAATTGAAAAAAATGGCCTTCCTGCTGAAATAACTCCTCTTAATATTTTCCTTCTTGGTTATGGTCACGTTGCACAGGGATGTCAGGAAATACTATCAGCATTACCAATTATAGAAATTACTCCAAATCAACTTGAAGAATATTCCAAAAATTATGAGAATAATAAAATTTATCTTTCGATTTTCAAAGAAGAGCATTTAGTAGAAAGAAAAGATGGCAGCAAATTTTCACTTCAAGATTATTTTGATAATAATTCTTCTTATAAATCTAAATTGGAACGGTATCTTTCCTATTGCAGTATTTATATGAATGCAATTTACTGGACACCTCAGTGTCCTGTTTTCCTTCCAAATTCATATTTAAAAGAAATCCAAAATGAAAATCCTAAACTTATCATTATAGGCGATATTACCTGTGATATTGAAGGATCCGTTCAAGCTACGGTTAAATCTACATGGCCGGATAATCCAGTGTTTATCTATAATACTGAGACAGGAAAAGAAACTGATGGTTACAAGGGTGAAGGTTTTGCAGTGATGGCAGTTGACAACTTACCTTGCGAGTTTCCAAAAGAAGCTTCGGATACTTTTTCCAGATCTCTGATGCCGTTTGTAGAACAGATGCTGTTAAATGATTATTCCAAACCAATCAACGAATCTACTCTTCCAAATGAAATGAAATCTGCTTGTATTACACATCAGGGAAAATTGGAAGATGATTTTAAATATTTAGAAGAATTTATAAATAAATAATGTTTTGTGAAATTAGCATAGACTGTCTTTCTGAGGAAATCTTCGAAGAATTTTCTCACGAAGAATCTCATTATCGCTGGAGATCCTTCCAAAGAAAAACGTGTAAGATCCGTCAAGAAGACACTAAGCATTTAATAAACAGAAAATTTAAAATAATATAGGAGTAATTATGGCTAAAATTAGTTCGGCCGGAAATTATGGAAAAGAGATCCGTTCCGATTGTAAGGTAACCGTAGAACTTACAAAAAGTGGTGGATTGAAACTCGAATTGGTCAGCAAGGTAAAAGACTATTTTGAAGATAGTATTATCTCTTTAGCAAAAGATGAACTTAAGTTTTTTGGTATTAAAAATGCCAAGATTCTAATTGAGGATCGAGGTGCACTTGATTATACAATCGCTGCTCGCATCGAATCTGCAATTAAACAAGCTATCGAAACTGATAAAGAATACCTTTTGCCAATCCTACCGGAAAATACAAATCAAACG
>JAGGWC010000222.1 GCA_021157645.1 Candidatus Cloacimonadota bacterium
TCATCGTTAGAATGTAATCCAATTCGAAGTTGAATAGTTTCATCTGCTAATGCAGAAAGGTTATTATAACCAGCCCAGTTAGCAGAAAAATATGACCAATTACTAACAGAACCTGTAAATACAATATTTTCAATTTCAGGATTACCTAATGGATTAGAAATCGAATTCCAATTTGACCAGATTACAATAGGTGGAAAAACTGCTACAATATATCTTACTTCAACCGAGAAATAATCGCAATCTGGAAAATAACTTTCATCAAGCTCAGTTTTTATTTTCATATCAAAATAGATGTCACTTTCTGCGGGTAAAATAATATCGTTGCTAGAAATATAGTTGTGCATATTTGGATTATAAAGAGTAATTTCAGGATCAAAACACCCAAGTACATAAAGTGGGGAAGGAGCGTTTTGATCTTCAAAAACATGCCAGAGATCTCCACCTTTTGCAGTATTAGAAAAACCAAAAAAACCGGTTTCGTCTTCACCATCATTATAAAAAACATCTGCTATATTAATATTATCAATAAAAAGTCCGGTAAATTCTGGGTTAGAGCTTGTAGATGTATTTGGATCAGAAGCAAAAGCAAAACTAATTATTACATTGTTCCCAAGATAAGATGTTGGAATTGAAATGGAAGTTGGTGTCCAATCTGCAGAACCTCCCCACCCCGGAATTCCAGGAATCCCATCAGGATCTTCATTATGTTCAAAGCCAAAACTATATAAACTTGTGCTGTTATAGGAGGGATTGCAATCTGTTAGGATTTCTGCTTCAGAATAATCTTGTTCGGCATTTCTAATACGAACATTAAAGCCGTCCCATCCATCAAATTCACCATTACTGCCCAGTTCTTCAATAGCTCTGAACTGATCGAAAATAATTGTTAGATCTCCCGAAGGAGGCAGAGTAATTATGGGTGTATCCAAAACTTGGTACCAGCTATCATTATAACCACCATTTGCCGAAATATTCTCATCAGCCATTCGCCATGATTTTCCTGTTCCACCAAAAGCATTGAATGTACTTGTACTCCAAAAAGAGCCGGGATCTGTAATATCTGAAGTTGTCCATGAATCAATTCCATTTTCAAAGTCTTCAAGGAAAATAACGTTTTCTCTATAGATATTATTCTGAGAATTTTCAATCGGTTCTGCTCGAACAATTGTAACATTGTCTGCAAATAGCAATAAGCCTGCAGAAAGCAGGCTTATTATCAGTATTATTTTAGTATCCACTTTTATACCAGTTCAGAGATGTATTGTACAAGGTCTATAACTCTGTTTGCATAGCCGGCTTCATTATCATACCAGCTAAGTACCTTAATAAAGTTTCCATTAACCATTGTTACATCTGCATCAAAAATGGAAGAAGCAGGATTCCCAACGATATCTGTTGAAACGATAGGACCTTCAACATATTCTAAAATTCCATTCATTCTATTTTCCGATGCAGCTTTCATTAATTTATTTATCTCTTCCTTAGTTGTCTTTCGATCTAAAATTATTGAGACATCAACAAGTGATCCTGTAGGAGTTGGGACCCTTACAGACATTCCATCAATTTTGCCTTTGAGTTCAGGAATTACTTTTGCCGTAGCAGTTGCAGCTCCCGTAGTTGTGGGGATAATATTTATAGCTGCTGCACGAGCTCTTCTCAGGTCACTATGAGGATAATCCAAAAGTCTTTGATCCATTGTATAAGAATGAATGGTGGTCATTAATGCAGATTCTACAGTAAAATTATCTGTTAACACTTTCATTACAGGAGCAAGACAGTTGGTTGTACAAGATGCATTTGAAATTATCTTATGCTCAGATTTTAGTATTTCATCATTTACTCCCAGAACTACTGTAGCATCTACATCTCCTTTTGCTGGAGCAGAAATAATTACTTTCTTAGCACCGGCTGTAAGGTGTTTGGATGCACCTTCTTGAGATCTAAAAATACCCGTAGATTCAACAACAACACTAATATCTAACTCTTTCCATGGAAGATTTTCAGGATCTTTTTCACTGAAAATTTTTATTTCCGAACCATCAACAACTATCGCACCTTCTTTTGCTTCTATTTTATTTTTTAAAATTCCATGAACAGAATCGTGTTTAAGTAAATATACTAATGATCTAATATCCATTAGGTCGTTAATAGCAACAACTTTGTATTTCTCATTATTAAGAAATCCTCTAAAGACAAGTCTTCCAATTCTTCCAAAACCGTTTATTGCAATATTTTTCATCTTTACCTCTTAATCATATCAAGATTGATTTACCGGCACTACCGGTAATTTGAACTAATTCTTCAACTGCATTCTGCATTGCTTTTTCACTGTGAATGAGCCATTTGCGAGGATCAAAACGGCTTTTGTCAATTGTATAGTTAGCTTCATCAATATCGGCTGGTTTTACAATTGCATCTTTTTCTTTCTCCCAATATGCTTGAGCTGCAATTGCAAATTCCATCTGATAACGAGTATCTTTATTTATTTTTACTACACCATTTTTGATGGCGTCTATCTGTTGTTTTGCAGTTAATCCGGAAGCACCATGAAGAACAATACCTGTCTCAATGTTATTGGCTATCAATAGATTATCGATCTTTTTTATGAGGTCTAAATTAAGGGTAATTTGTGCACCTTTAGTAACACCATGATTTGTGCCGACAGAAGCTGCAAAAAGGTCAACATTGGTTTTCTTAACATACTCTAAAGCTTCTGAAGGTGAAGTATATAATTGCGTGTCAGAAACTATTTCATCTTCAGCTCCTTTGATATAACCAATTTCACCTTCGACCAGAACTCCATGTTTATGTGCAATTGTTACAACTTCTTTAGAGATGCGGATATTCTCTTCAAATTTTTCTTTGGAAGCATCTATCATAACTGAAGAAACGAGGTCATTTTCTATACAATATACAACAAAATCAAAATAATTTGGAGTGGCATGATCAATATGCAATCCAACCCCTGAATTCTTATATTGAGATGAGATGATCTTGATCATTGATGATATCATTTGGGCACCTGTTTCAATATTTTTGGTATCACCGGCTGCGTACTTTACAGCTCCGGAACTCATTTGAAGAAGTCCATCGGATCTTTGTGCTTCATATCCTTGAATTACACCGCGAATAGCACTATCAAAAACTACATTGGATGCAACAATTCCAAAACGATCTTTCTTAGCTTTTAAAAAAACTTCTCTAAGCTTATCTCCTCTGTAAAACATATTATCTCCTCATTTGATTATTGTCTATTTATCTTCAAACTCGATTGAATCGATCATATCTTTATCATTTTGCAATGATGAAAGCATGTATTGGGCTGATTCACGAAGATCTCCTTCTGGATATAACTCAAGAAATTTCTCAAATATCTCTATGGCTTTATCCTTATCTTTGAGTTCTTCAGCATACAAGAATCCTTTCATGAACATCGCCTTGTAATCATCCGTATTGTTTTTATGATATTTAATAACTTCATCATAATAGAAAATTGCATCGCTGAATCTTCTTCTTTTCTGAGCAGCTTCAGCTTTATTAAAATATTCTTCAGCTGAAAGTTTTACAATCATTTTATCCGGGTATACATTTAGAGCATACTTAATTTCTAGTTCTTTTTTTACATTATCAAATTTTTCTTTAGAAAGTGTTTTCATTAAAGTATTTTTTACTTTGCCTTTTTCTTCTTCAAATGGTTTAGCAGTTGCAACTACATCTTCAATGATTCTGAAAAAGACGTATTTTTCTTTAGAATTTTGGAAAATTTCACTGAGCTTTTCAGGATCTGTATCCCAAACCTTATCACAATAAACTTGATCTTTTCCTATACCAGGAATAATGCCGTTATCATAAATATGATTTAAAATTCCGTCTTTTGTTGGATAAACTGAGTTCTCTGCAATAAGAGCATTGATCTCTTCATTTTTTTGTTTCTTGATAAGTTTCTTAACTTTTGTTCGCATTTTTTTTGCAGTCTTCTTTGTGTCAAATCCGAATGTTTGTATATTTCGGTAAGCTAAAGTACTAAATTCTTTTATGTTATTATTATAATATTCTTTCACCTTTTCTTCACTGGTATCAATTGCATCAACTACTAGTACATTATAAACTGTTCGGAGTGCCATATTCCGTTCGATTTGATTGACAATAGTAATTATTTCAGGATTTTTATCAAAACCTTTTTCTAAAGCATCTAAATAAAAAACATCGATATTAGCAAGCTCTTCGATATAATGTGTTAATCCTTCTACTGAATGTAATGATCCCTGAGTTCGTTTTGGAAGTGTGTTAATAATATATAAAAGGTCTCCAACTGATCTATCAATTTCAGGATCTGAAGATGAAATTATCTTTTCATTGATTATGGTTTCGTTGCTATCTGGTGCTGCAATGTTGATATTTGTAAGAATGTCATAATTGATTTGTAAATTGAATTTATTGAAAAGTTCCTGTTTTTTCTCTTCGATAAAAGCATTCTCTTTTTCCGGTTTTAATTTTGCTTCTATCATTTTCTCAGCTTCTTCAAAAGTACTATCTTTATATTGTTCATGGTTTTCTGCAAAATACGCTTTCTTTTCTTCAATTGTAAAAGAGATATCAGTTTTTAGCAATTGTTTTCTATACTCAGAGAAATAAGCAGTTTTAACTTGGTCAACTATTCTTTTTTTGAAATCATCTTGTTCTATAATATTTTGTGCAAGAGCTTCCAAATAAAAAATTTCTTCTGTGCAAATCATGTCGAGAAGTTCTTTTTTGCCTTCGAAAGTTGAGAATTTTGATTTGTACATTGGTTGTATTTGAGATAGACGTTCATTAATATCTCCCATTGTGATTTTTCCACCTTGGTAATCTGCTACAGTTATAGAATCTGCGATCTCTGTTGCGGCGAATAATGACATAAATGTAAATATTGCGACTAAAGTGATAATTGCTCTTTTACTAATAATTCTGTGGTTCATAATTAAATTCCTCTCTATTATTCATTCTAGAGCATCACAAAAAAAAATTGACTATTTAAAGTCAAGTAAATAAATGGATGAGTTTTGTAAAATTATTAGGTGTATAGAAGGTTATTGAATGGGGATATTTTCACGTGATTTGATAGTTCAGAATTATTATGCTTTCGATAAGAAAAGTTGTCTTGAAGAGATGGTTGAATTTTTGTATAAAAACAAAGTAATTATTTCTACAGATGATTTTTTTAAAGCCATAATGGAACGTGAAAAAATAATGACTACAGGCATAGGGAAAAATGTGGCTATACCTCATGCTCGTTCAAACCTCGTTAAAGAAATACATATTGCCGTTTATGTACTTGACAATGAACTTGAGTTTAACTCGGTTGACGGCGAAGATGTAAAAGTGATTTTCATGATAGCTGTTCCCGAAGAAAAAAAGGAAGAATATATGAAAGTTCTGAGCGGAATTTCTAATTTTCTTAGAGTTGATGAAAATCGGGAAAAGCTCTTCAATGCAAAAACAAAAGATGATATCTTTGAAATGCTTAAGGGGATTAATATATGAAAAAAATACTGATTCTGATAATAATACTGTTATTATCGGTTTTATTGATTGCAGAAAATGACAATGCAGGTACAAGTGGCTTTACTTTTTTAAAGGTTAATTATTCTGCAAGAGCCGCTGCAATGGGGAATGCATATACCGGGCTTTCCAACGATGCAGATGCGGTTTTTTTCAATCCAGCAGGGCTTGTTCAAATTGATTCTCCACAAGCTTCTCTAACTTATATGAGCTATCTTATCGGAATAAATTGCGGTTCTGTTGTCTGTGCTTATCCCGTTAATGATAAAACTTCATTTGCAGTTTTTGCCAAAGGGCTTTCTGCTACTGAAGACCGCACAATTGCGGATGAGATGGGTCAGTATGCCGGAGTTGATGGCACTTTTGGGATGTCCGATTTTATTTTTGGAATTAGTGCAGCAAGATATTTATTTGATATGCTGGATGTTGGAATTAATGTAAAATTCATACAGGAATCACTCGATGACAACTCAGCTTCAGCTATTGTTTTTGATGCTGGTATTATGCACCAATCTACAAATGAAAACTTAAAAATAGGTATTGCGGTAAAAAATATTGGTAAACAATTAACATATTATACAAATAATGAATACAAAGAGATTATACCCACAACATTAACCGTTGGTTTTAATTATCACCCAAAAGAAAAATTATATGCTACAATAGATATTTATAAACCGCTGGACAATGAGATTTTTGGACGTGTTGGTTTAGAATACCAAGTACATCAGATGCTAGCTCTAAGAGCTGGTTATAAGACAAATGCTTCAGATTGGACTACCGGCGGGGATAATGATTTTTTATCGGGAATATCTTTTGGAACAGGCTTTGATCTCAGTAAATACAATTTAATTATGGATTACGCTATTGTTTCTTATGGCGATCTGGGATTTGTAAATCAAATTTCCATTAAATATATATTTTAAAAATAAAAGAATAATCCAGTGCAGAATCTATTAAAACAACATATTCCCTTCTTAATCTGGATAAACTTAATCCTTCTCCAAAAAATATTAGACAACAAAATTCAATTCAAAAAATATGACCCAAATTTTTTTTAAGAGGAATTAATGGATAATAAAAATTTTCTTTTTGAACTTGGTGTAGAAGAAATTCCGGCTGCATATATTTCAGAAGCTACAAAAACTATTAAAGATAATTTTGTGACAAATTTAAAGAAAGCAAATCTTGATTATGATGAACTACAAGTTTTTTCTACACCAAGACGTTTCGCAATAAAAATATCATCACTTCAAACTCAACAAAAAGATGAAATTATTGAACAGACGGGACCAACTAAAAAGATAGCTTATGATAAAAATAGAAACCTGACGAATGCAGCATTAGGTTTTTTACGCGGAGCAGGAGCAGAAGAAAAAGATATTGTCATTAAGCAGACACCCAAAGGCGAGAAAATAGCAATTATAAAAGAAGTAAAAGGTAAATCTGCTGAAGATATTCTGCAACAAATCATTCTGGAAATTATTCCCAAAATAAACTTTCCCAAATCAATGAAATGGGGAAACTCAAAATTCACTTTTGCCCGTCCAATTCGCTGGATGCTCGTATTATTTGGAAATGATGTTTTAGATTTAGAATTTGAAGGTATTCAATCAGGGAAAATCAGTTATGGAAATAGATTTCAAAAACTTGATAATTCAATAGAAATAAACACGATAGATGAGTATGAAGAAAAGTTGGGAAGCGTATTCGTGATTCCTGATCGGGGGAAAAGATTTAAACTAATTCAGGTTGGTATTGAAGAAATTCTCAGTAGTATACAGAATGAATATCATGATAAGTTAGACTACGTTGATGATAAAGATAAATTAATTAATATAGTAACCAATCTGGTTGAATACCCTACACCTATTCTATCTGAATTTGATATTAAATATTTAGAATTATTCAATAATATTCCGAACGTCATTATACAAACATTGTCAGAACATCAGAAGTACTTTCCTATAAATGAAAATGGAGAATTAACTAACAAATTCATTATAATTGGAAATGGAAATCCAAAATATAAAGAGTTAATTAAACTTGGGAATAATAAAGTTGTAAATGCTCGTCTTGCGGATGCTGCATTTTATTATAACGAAGACACCAAAATTTCTCTAGAAGATTATGTTCCAAAGCTAAAAAAAGTAGTTTTTCAATCAAAATTAGGAACATTATTTGAAAAGACCGAGCGAATAAAGAAACTTACCGGATTTCTATGCGATGAGTTGGATATTGATAGTAATGTAAAAAAACATTCTTTACGTGCAGCCCATTTATGTAAGGCAGATCTAGTAACTCTTATGCTTGGAGAAAAAGAATATACTAAATTACAAGGTATGGTAGGCTATGAATATGCTTTGAAATCTGAAGAGGATATTAAGGTAGCAACTGCAATATTTTCACACTATATGCCGCGAAGTAATTACGATAACTTACCAATTGGTAAAGAAGGTGCGATACTTGCCATTGCAGATAAAATTGATACGATTTGCGGAATTATTGGTGTTGACTTGATCCCCACAGGTTCAAAAGATCCATTTGCACTCAGACGTGCTGCCAATGGTGTTGTTCAGATAATTTCCAATAACAAATTTGAAATTGATATTCACAAATTAATAGATAGATCATTTGAATTATTAAAAA
>JAGGWC010000026.1 GCA_021157645.1 Candidatus Cloacimonadota bacterium
AAAGAATTAGAAAATGAACGAAAATTTGGGAAACCACAATCCGGTTCGTTATCAATGATAATCAATCAATTCAAAGGATCCGTAAAACGTTGGTGCAACAAAAATGATCATAAATGGTTCAGGTGGCAGAGAAATTATTATGAACATATTATTCAAAATGATGAGGACATTTTTCGTATAACAGAATATATTAAAAAGAATCCAATAAATTGGAGTAATGATGAATACCAAATTTAATAATAATGAAATTGTTTTTAAACCAATAGGAATTATTCATTCACCTTTCAAAGATCGTGAAAGAATGCCAATCCAAACTATCGGAGCACAAGGTGTAAAGGGTCAAATAAAAATATTTCCTGAATTTAAAGATGGACTTAAAGATCTTGATGGCTTTTCTATGATAATTTTAATTTATCATTTTCATCTCTCAACAGATTATACGCTTTTAGTTAAACCATTCTTGGAAGATACAATAAAAGGTGTGTTTGCCACTCGAGCTCCACGACGTC
Organism: Candidatus Cloacimonadota bacterium; assembly: GCA_021157645.1. Classification (GTDB taxonomy): domain Bacteria; phylum Cloacimonadota; class Cloacimonadia; order Cloacimonadales; family TCS61; genus Tenebribacter. Next base: position 510 of record JAGGWC010000026.1, read on the forward strand.
CTAACCAGATCGGAACGTCAATCGTTAAACTAGAAAGTGTCGAAGATAATATTCTGCATATTTCTAATGTTGACATCGTGGACGGAACACTAATTTTAGACATCAAGTCGTATATAAAAAAAATTGATTGTATTGAAAGTGAGAAGATTGGCTGGTTGGAAAAGAAAGTGGATAAATTCGAGAATAAAAATTCGGACGATAGGTTTATAAAAAATAATGAGAAGAATTAGAATATTAGCAGAAGAAGTAGCAAATAGAATTGCAGCAGGAGAGGTAATTGAAAGACCGGTTTCAGTTATAAAAGAACTGGTAGAAAATTCAATTGATGCCGGTGCAACACAAATAACAGTACATATTGAAAACGGTGGCAAGAAACAAATGCGCGTGATAGATAATGGAAGAGGAATGAGCGAAGATGATGCTTTACAGGCTTTTGAACGTCATTCAACAAGCAAGATTAAAACTGTAACTGATATTTTTAACATATCAACACTCGGATTTAGAGGAGAAGCTCTTCCAAGTATTGCTTCGGTAAGTCAACTCATTCTTATAACCAAGGATGCTGAAAGTGATACTGCCTCCAGAGTTGAATTTAGAGGTGGGAAGCTTACAGATCTTTCTAAAACTTCTGCTAATCCTGGAACTAGTATTACTGTAAGAAATTTATTCACCAATGTACCAGCAAGAAGAAAATTTTTAAAATCTGATCCAGTTGAATTTAAACATATTCTCAATTATTTACATTATCAATCCATTTTATATCCGCAAATTCAATTCCGCTTTTTAGCGGATGGAAAAGAAAAGCTCAATTATCCAGCAGTTGATGAAATGAATACACGATTGGCTACTGTATTCGGGAGTGATTTTCTTAAACGAGATCTGATAGAAGTATCTGCAAAAGGGAATGAAATTGAACTATCAGGTTATATTGGTGGATTAAATGAAGAGAAAGAAGGTTTTGCCAATTACAGATACCTTTTTGTAAATGGAAGATATATTCGTGATAAAATTGTTTTACATAGTTTAAAAGCGGCATATGGTCCATTCATCAAAAAATTACGAATATTTCAGCAAGGCAAAACACCACCATATATTTTGTTCTTGAACGTTGATCCCCAGCAGGTGGATTTTAATGTTCATCCTGCAAAATTAGAAATTAGATTCAGAGATCCTGGTAAAGTTCATACTTTTATAAAATTAACAATTGAGAGACTGCTTCTACAATATGAAGACGATAAATTTAAACAGATAAAGAATATAATGAGTTCCGCTTATCAAAGCGGTAGAACGACCAGCGTTGAATCCAGGATCTTTTCTAATAAGATGGAGAAAAAACGATTCAATCAGGTTAAGAAGGAATTGAAAGAAATCTATCAACCCGACTTATTTAGGAAGAAGAGTGTTGATGATATAGAGATCGAGAAGAATTTCACTGAGAATAAAATTGATATGTTTCTTAGACCGGAAGAAGATTTTATAAATCCTTGGCAATTACATCAAAGTTATATTTTTGTGCAAGTAGAAGAAGGACTCATGATTATTGATCAGCATGCAGCACACGAGCGGATAATTTATGAAAAGATATTGCATAGAATTCATGGTGCTCCTGCCCAAACTCAGAAGTTGTTGTTTCCAATTGTAATCGATCTTCCACCACATCTCAGCAATACAATTCCAGAATTGATTTCGGAAAATATTGAAGTATTTAATAAAATTGGATTTTCAATCAGAACTTTTAGTGGAGATTCTATTGTTATTGATGAGATTCCGATAGAACTCGAAGACTGGGATGGTGGAGATATATTTATCGACATTATAAAGCAATTAGAAGATGAATTTGAACAAACCGAAGATTTCAGGGATAGTTTATCAAAATCCGTATCCTGTAAAGCAGCTATTAAAGCCGGTAGAAAAATGAACAGAAAGGAGATGCTGGTATTAATTAATGATCTGTTCGCTTGCGAGGTGCCATATTTCTGCCCGCACGGCAGACCACTTATCATCAAGATGACAATGCCGGAGTTTGAGAAAAAATTCAAAAGAATAATATGATCCAAAAGCAATATAATAAAATCCCTCTTATCATCATTCAGGGAGCAACTGCAGTGGGGAAGAGTGAATTTGCCATTAAGATTGCAAAAGAACTTAATTCTTCAATTATTTCAGCTGACTCAAGGCAAGTTTACAAATATATGAATATCGGTACTGCAAAACCTACTTTGAAAGAACAAAGTAATATTAAACATTACCTCATTGATATTGTAAAACCTGATCAAGAATACAATGCAGGAACTTTCTCTGAAGATGCAGATAAGTTGATCAAAAAAATCTCATCACAAAATAAAATTCCAATTATTTGTGGAGGCACAGGTTTTTACATAAAAGCTCTTTTAGAAGGCTTATTCAAAGCTCCTGAAATTCCTATTAAAATAAGACAGTATCTGCGAAAAAATGTAGAAATAAAAGGCACAAATTTTTTTTATAATCAACTTAAGAAAATTGATCCTGAATCTGCTGAAAGAATTAATCAAAATGACGCAAATCGTATTATCCGTGCTTTGGAGATATACGAAACCACTGG
>JAGGWC010000049.1 GCA_021157645.1 Candidatus Cloacimonadota bacterium
AATTAATTATGTTGCAGTGGTTGATTGTGGTGTTACTATAAATCCTAACTTAGCAAGAATTCAGGTAGAAGGTGGCCTTGTACAAGGAATTGGTATGACTTTATTTGAAGACGTAAAATATTCTCCTAATGGAAAATTACTTACAAATAATCTTATGCATTATAAAATTCCATCTAGAGTAGATATAGGAAGCATAATAGTTAAATTTGTTGAAAGTTATGAACCAACTGGACCTTTTGGAGCAAAATCAGTTGCAGAAATTGGAATTGATACACCTCCAGCTGCAATAGCAAATGCAATATACAATGCAGTTGGAGTTAGAATTAAAACATTACCTATAACTCCTGAAAAAATACTAATGAATTTGGATAAAAAATAATTTCAAAATTAAATAAAACAAAAATTAGCCCCCCATTTTAAGATGGGGGGTTAATATTAATTTTTAAATATTTTTAAATACGGAAAATCTATAAAATTATAAAAAACATCCTGGTTAAAAAATGGCTTCGGTAAAATACCGAAGCCAAATTGCTTATGATTTGTAATTATATATTTTAGATTTTATGGTTGGCCAAACAAAAGCCACCAACTGTATGGATAAGAAGCCCCACCAAATTCATCGACTGTAGCAAGGGTTGCATCAGTTGAGTCAAATGTACCATATACAGGTATTTCGTATCCATTTAAAGTTACTGTTCCTGGTACAGTGCAAATTGTTCCAACATTAGATCTTTCTATTCTTAAATATACAAGATCTGCAATCATTGAAAAATCATATGAAACATTTGTAGCAAAAGGAACAGTCAAATAAGTACCTCTTTCTCCGTATTTTAATTCATAAAACATTGAATCAACAGTAACAGTTGCTTGACCTAAATCAACAGTTGGGGTATCAAATTCAACTTCAAAAGTTGAAGTAAACACAAATGTTTCTGTTGCATCTGTAGATACATCAACAACTCTATTATATTGTTTTTCTTCTTCCCTTCTAAAAGCAAAACTCATTAAATACCCTCCAGCATATGCTCTATCATTTGAATCTGGACCTCCAACTATAACTTCGTATTGACCAGCATCTATATTTGAAAAATGGGCTACTCCAGTATCGTCACTTTTTGCAAAATAATCTGGACCATTACTATTTAATCTTTTTAGTGATACAAACACTCCTGGAATTCCATAACCCCAGCTATCTACAGCTAATACATCAAATGATAATCCACCATTTTCCGGTAAATCCAATTCTGATGAATTTTTTGCATTAATTAGTCCAAATCCAGAATCATGATCAAATCCAACCTCATCAATATCTACTGCTCCTTGTTCAATTAACTTTCTTATTTGCCATACAGTTGCAGTTGGATATTTTTCAAGCAATAATGCTATAACAGCTGATACGTGTGGACAAGCCATGGAAGTTCCTTGCCAAAGATCATATGTTCCATTATTACTGCCTTTTAATGAATATCCTTCATACCCTAAGGAACTAGAACCTGGAACAGATGATAAAATTGCTACACCAGGTGCTCCAACAGTTATTGCATCACTTCTATTTGAAAACCATGTTGTCCTATATTCGCCTCCATTATATTCAACCGCCGCAACTTGGATTATTCCAGGATAGTTAGATGGATAGTGTAAATGCTGATCAGTGTGATCATTTCCTGCTGAGACCGTAACTACTACATTGTTATCCATAGCATAATCAAATGCTGCTTTTAAAGTATAACTATATCCCCATCCTCCCCATGAATTCTGGAGAATATTCGCACCATGATCAACTGCCCAAAGTACTCCTTCAGCTACTTCATCATCACCAACATATCCGATTGTATCAAATATAACTATCGGCATTATCTTAGCATCCGGTGCAACACCTACTATACCTAATCCGTCATCTGTAGCTGCGATTGTCCCCGCAACATGTGTACCATGAGCTCCGCCATATGATGAATCTGTCCCAGCAAGTAAAACTTCATCTGTAAGCGGTCTATATCCTTCAATAACTTGCCCGGCTAAATCGGGATGAGTGCCGTCAACACCTGTATCCACTACTGCTACTACTATTCCTTTCCCTGTATACCCTGCATTCCACACATCTTCAACATTTAACGCTTCTAAACCCCATAAATATTTTGAAAATTCCTCATTTCCTCTGCCTATTGTTGAATTAACAACAGTTTCTTTTGTACCTTTCACATTTATGATTTCATTAGAAACTGGTTGTGGATCTATTATGTGTCTTTTGTAGCTTGGTTCAATATATCTAATACCTTTTAAATTAAGTTTTAATATTTTTTCATATGCTTCTTTAACTGTACCATTAAACTTAATCGACACCATTTTTATCTGTGGTAGATCAACAGAAACTATTCCATTTAAAGCTTCAACTATTTTACTTACTTCTTTTTTATCTTCATATCCAACCAATATTTTTCCTTCTTCATACTCTACATCTAATTTTCCAAAATTTATATCCGTACTACTAGAATTTGAAATAGATAAATCACTTTTTACTGTATTTGAAGTTATATCATTTATTCCACAACCAGACAGTATTAAAAATAAAACTAACACTCCAAACAACGAATATTTAAGTAATTTATTCATCAACATTTACCCCCCTTCTTTAATTTTCACCTGTGGTGAATGTATTATAAATTTCCGCTTCAACTCCAAATGGATCAATAACATTATTCTGATCAGCATAAATTGAATATGCTTCTGAATCTTCGTCTGCTACAATTGCAACTGCAAGTTCATTACCCCATTCATATGTTTTATTCTTTTGTAATGAATCATATTGATACCAATCTCCTAGTGCAAAATCAACCCACCAACCAAATGGCGGATTATTAAATTCGAATGCTACAGCTGTTGCAGAAGTGGCTAAAAAGCTGTAGTATGGGTAACCGGGAACACTTAGAGAATAATAACCAAGTTCGTTTACCGTATTGTCATATAACCAGATATCAAAATAATACAAAGGTGTTCCTTCTTCGGAGGTAACTGGATTAATCACTTCCCAAGCAAATACTGGATTAATAGATACATTAGTTGCTCCATCTGTTGGATTTAGATACTTTATTTCAAATAGATCCAAAGGAATCACTGAACCTAAAAGTGTTGGAGTTGCAACAAAATTACTATACTTTGCAGCTACTTTATACCAAACTTCTTTACCTACTTCAAGTTGTGGTGATTTATCGCGATAATAATTATATCCTTCTGGTACGGTAGCAATTTCTTCAAAAGTTTCCCCATCAAAACTTCTGTATATGACATATGCTTCAGGCTCATCTGTTGTCAACGAAGCAGTTGAATCTTTCCATAACACCCAATTGATTTCTACCCAAAGGTTTGTATCTTTCATTGGAGCTGCTTCAATTCCACTACTTCTTTCAAAATCAGGTACAGCTTTTTTATCAATTTTAATTGGATTATTGTAGAAAGCAACTCCACCCCTTCTTGTATATGCAAATATACTAGGATCTTCCTTTTCAACTTCATACGGATTTTCTACTGAAACCTCTTCTTTTTTAATGTTTAGATAATATACATTAACTACCATATTTTCATTTTGATCAAAAGTTACTATATAAAGAGGTGTAATTCCTGTAAATCCTGAAATTGATAATGTGCCTTCCGCTGGTGATTCATAAAAAATCGCTCTTGGATTTGTTAAAAATCCAGCCCCTGGAATCGAACCTAACTTAACATATATGTACTTAACATCATATTCTGATGTATTCACTTTTACTTCGTAATAAATATCGTCATTAACAGTTAATTCATTATCATTTAATATCAACTCAGTAGCTTTTGAACTATCTTCATAGAATTTTACGTTTATTTCAGCAGGAATTTCAGTAGTAGTCTTCCCCACAGAAGGTTTCCTCAATTGTGTTTCAATCGTAAAAGTTTTTTCCATTTCAAATTTCACATTATTAAATCTTGAAACTGCATATCCTTCTTTTGAAATTACAAAATCTATGTATCCAGAATCTACATTTGTTGGAATATTAAAAAACACCAAGCCTTTGTCATTTGTAGTTCCTTCCATAATCTTCGTCCCCTCATAATAAACCTTTACTGTGGCACCGGATACCACATAACCTGAATTGTAATCAGTAACATAAAGTTTAAGCCCGGTTGAAGAAACTCCAAATGGCACACATCCACTAAAAAAGACAAAAACTAAACTTATAACAAGCATTAAAAGTAAAAGTTTTTTTCGCACAGCCTATCCCTCCTTTAAGTTTTGTTTTTGAAAGTTATAAATTCAAAAAACTATTTTCTACTACTGTCCCACCTCCCATAAAATTTAGTTTATAATATTAAGTTAATGTAACTGTATAATTATTTTATCACAAAAATAGCATAATATTATAACATACCATACAAAAAATTGTGATAAAATATCTAAAATAAGAGGTGGATATTTATGATTAAAACAGATAATTTCATTTATGAATTGGAAATGATTTCAAAAAAACATTTTAAAGAAAAAGAAAAAAAATTAATTGAAAAAGCCATCGAAATGGCAAATTATGCGCACGAAGGATTTTTTAGAAAATCTGGTGAACCTTTTGTTTATCATCCCTTAGAAGTAACAAAAATCTTAGCGTCTTTAAAATTAGATACTACCACATTAATCTCTGGTATTTTACACGATTCAGTTGAAGATAGCAATGGAAAAGTAACATTAAAAGATATAGAAAATGAATTTGGTACAGAAGTTGCAAGAATTGTTGATGGAGTAACAAAAGTCAGTAAAATAAATGCCCCTGTTGGAAATATAGAACAAAAGAAGAAAAGTGAAACAATACAAAAAATGCTTTTTGCCATGGCTGAAGATGTAAGGGTTATATTTGTTAAACTCTCTGATAGACTTCATAATATGAGAACAATTGAATTTGTCGATGATGTTGAAAAGA
>JAGGWC010000166.1 GCA_021157645.1 Candidatus Cloacimonadota bacterium
ATACAACATCATTACAATCCAGAAAAAACTTTCCATTTTCAGATATTATGAATATTGGATCAGCAATACTGTTGAAAAGAAGACGGTATTTTTTTTCGCTTTGACGGAGATTTTTTTCCATCTCATAGCGGTAAAAAGCCATTTCAATTGTTGCATGAAGTTCATGTTCTTCAAAAGGTTTAATTAAATAACCAAATGGTTCAGTAACTTTTGCACTATTCAAAATGGGTTCGTTTGCATAGGCAGTTAAATAGATTATTGGAACATTGTATTTTTCTTTAATTTTACTGGCAACTTCTATTCCGTTGAGTTCACCAGCCAACATAATGTCCATCAAGATCAGGTCAGGTTTTAATTTCTCATAGCGCTCAATAACATACTCTCCATAAGAAATAATATCAATAACATTATAGTCAAATTGCATCAAAATTCTTTTTAAATCTTCAGCAATGAACCTTTCATCCTCAACGATCAACAATCTCTTCCGTGTCATTATTTTCCCTTTGTTTTTCAAAATTTTATTTTAATATAATTTTATATTACAAATAATAGAAAAAAAGAAAAAGTGGTCAATTTGTTTTTTTTAAACAAAACAAAAAGCCATCAGGTATTACCCGATGGCTTTAATGGTTGGGCCGAGAGGATTCGAACCCCTGAATGCATGGACCAAAACCATGTGACTTACCGCTTGTCGACGGCCCAAAGATCTATGAATAAAAGCTGGCGGAGAGGGAGGGATTCGAACCCTCGGTAAGATTTCTCCTACATACGCTTAGCAGGCGCACACCTTCAACCAACTCGGTCACCTCTCCACATCTATAATTCTGGCGGAGGATGAGGGACTCGAACCCCCAAGGGCTAAGCCCGGCGGTTTTCAAGACCGCTGTCTTACCAATTAGAGCTAATCCTCCTAAATGGAGTTTACAAATAATTTTTGCGTTGTATTGATGTCAAATTTTTTTTATTCTTTTTATTAGCCCAAATTCACACATTGTTACAACCTTGAAATATCCAAAATCACCTATATCCAAATTCCTTTAAAGCATTCTGTTTTTTGCGCCAGTTAGGCTTAATCTTTATCCAAAGGTCTAATTTCACTCTCTTCTCAACTATCTTGTGGATTTCTTTTTCTGAAGCTATCCTTATAGTTTTGATGTTTATCCCACCTTTGCCGAGAACAATCGGCTTTTGTGATTTTTTTTCCAACCAGATATTTGCAGCAATGATAACTTTATTTGGAAAATCATGATATTGCTCTACAACAACAGTAGAAGCGTATGGGATTTCATCATCAAAATTAAGAAAAATTTGTTCACGGATAATTTCCTGTGCGAAGAATCTCATTGGCATATCAGAGATTTCATCGGTAGAATAAAAGGGTTGATTGAATGGAAGCAATTTAGTGAGTTCATCTAAGAATGGATTTAAATCAGTTGCTTTCAGAACAGATATTGGAATAACTTTTTCGAAGTCATAATCTTGCAATAATTCAATTTTTTTATTAACGGTAATATCATCAGAAAGGTCGATCTTATTTAACATTGCGATTTTTGGAACTTGAAGTTTTTTTAGATTTTGTATGATCTGTTTATCGTAATCTGTTGGGAATTTCTTTGCATCTGTCATAAAAATAATTATATCAGAATCCTTTAGAGAGTTTTTGATATATTCAAGCATTTTATTGTGAAGTTCATATCTTGCTTCAACAAATCCGGGAGTATCCATTAAAATAATTTGTCTTTTGTCATCAGAAATTATACCCTTTATCTGTTGCCTTGTAGTTTGGGGTTTCGGGGAAATTATTGATAGTTTCTCGCCCAATAATTTATTCATCAAAGTTGATTTTCCAACATTAGGTTTTCCAACGATTGAGACAAATCCAGCTCGATAAATACTGTTCATAATAGCACCTTAACTCTTAATAATTTTGTAGATAAGCATTTCTAAAATGATCTCATCTTTCAAGCTTAAAGATTTTGCATCGATATCAGCTTGCAGAAGTAGTGAAAAGATCTCTCTAATAGATGTCTTAGAATATTTTCTGGCAAACGTTAAATAATCTTTTCTGTATTTGTAAAATACTTCGGGAAGATAACGGTTCTCGATTTCAATATTGCTTAAATTGTTCTTCTGCAGGGCTTTTATCCGCCATAAGGTTCGAAAGAAAGTTGAAAGCATAATAATTACAAAAACTGCTGATTCATTGTTCGTGATCATATTCTCTAAAATCATTAAAGAATTTTTCAAATTTCTCTTTCCGATCTCATTTTGGAGATCATAAACTTTATTGGTTCTAGATTTTCCGACTGTTTCTATCACATCATCAACTGTAATGTTTCCTCTACCTTTTGTATAAATGATCAATTTTTCTAATTCATTTACTGCAAATTGGTAATTTAATTCAATACTTCTTGTAAAAAGTTCCTTCGAATCATTATCCATGAATATTTTTCTTTTTTTGAGCTCATTATTCAACCACCTAAGAATCTCGGCAGAATCATAAGGAGAGCGACAAATGATCTTAATTGCTTTTCCCGAAATTATTTTATTTGCCTTTGTTCGCTCATCAATCTTTCCAGCTGTTAATACAAGAATTGATGTTGGGACAGGATTTTGAATATATTCAGCAATAAGCATTTTATCGGGAGCTTTCATTGAATCAAAATTCTTTAATACAACAAACCGAAATTTTGCCATAAATGGTATCATTTCGAGTTGTTCCAAAGCTTTCACTGCTGAATCAGTATCTGCGTGAAGTATGATGGAATCAAAACTTTCTGAGTCTGATGATTTAAACCTTTTTGAAATCTCACTTAAAACTATATCTTTGAGATAATTATCCTGACCAAAAACATAGTAAACTGATTGTGGCTTCTGATCATGGAAATTCTTTAAGAATTCAAAATGCTGGATACCTTGAGATTTTGGCATATTAATACTTCAAATACAGGATTAATGTAATAATGGCAATAAGCCAGCAATAATATGCAAAGTATCTCAATTTTTGTTTTTTTACGACAGATATTAGTAAAGAAATTACTGCATAACCGGAAATGAATGCAGCTAATGTACCGAGAAAATATGATAGCCATAATGACTTATCAATATTTAATATATTTGAAAATTTAAGGATGCTTGCTCCCAGTATAGCGGGAATTGAAAGGATGAAAGAAAACTTGGTTGCATCTTCTCTATCCAATCCAGTAAAGATCCCAACAGTAATAGTTGTCCCTGAACGGGAAATTCCGGGAAGTATTGCAAATGCTTGTGCTAATCCTATTATTATAGATTTTTTAATTCCAAGTTGGTGTGTTTTAATACCTTCAGGTTCGATTTTATCTGAAAGATAAAGGATAAATCCTGTAACTATCAACATAAAGCTTGGAATATAAAGTGATGAGAAAGCTTTGGTTAGTGAATCTTCGAAATATAATCCCAAAATACCCGTAATAGTTGTAGCAACAATTATATAAAAAATTGTATTTCGGTTTCTTGTGTGTTCCAGCTCTTTATTTTTAAATAAAAAAAGTGATTTGAGTAATGAAAGAATATCTTTACGGAAATAGAGTAACACTGCGAATAGCGAACCAAGATGTAGAATTACTTCAAAGCCAATATCCGGATTACTAAAATTTAAATAGTGTCCAGCAAGGACAAGATGTCCTGAGCTTGATACAGGCAAAAATTCGGTTAATCCTTGAATTATTCCCAATATTATTGCCTTAATGATTTCCATTTCTTTTATTCCTAGATTATTTCCGGTAGATTAGATTTGAATAATTCAGATACTGGAACTAATTCAAAATCGAGTTTTTCGATTTCTTCTATAAACTCTTTTAAAAACTCATATTTTTTCTGTGAAGTACAATGAGTTATTACCAATATCTTTTTGTTATCTACAGCTAAATGTTCTAATTTCTTTATTTTTAGTGCAAGTGTTTTCTCGGATATTCTTGGTGTATCTAGAAACAACTTATTTTCACAAGTTGGGATCATCATCTCTCTGGCAACATCATAAGCTATAGAAGATACAGATGTACGGCTATCTACAAAATATAATTCATGCTCCTTTAAAACTTGAAGAACAGTTCTCATCACAAACTCATCGGTTGTTGCGAATGATCCCATATGATTATTAGCACCAACACATAATGGAAATTGTTTTATATAACTTTCCATTCTTCGTTTTATCTCCTTTTCTGACAAGTGTACATAAATTGCATTGGGACCAGGATTGTTTCTTGGGTAGCTAATGGGTTCCATTGGAATATGGATCATTGTTTCATGTCCAGTTTCTGCGGCTTTGTTCATGACTTGTTTTGAGAATTTTTGATCTGGAAGAATTGCAAATGTAACATTATTATTCAAGCTACAGAAATTATCGAATACTTTATTATTTCGCATTCCAAAATCATCTACTACTATGGCTAATTGAGTTTTTACGTTAGTTTCTTTTGGAGGTTTGATATATTTTAAAGTAACAAAATATTTTTGCAAATCATGTGGATCTTCAATTTCAAGAATTTGTTTATTGCCATCGTTCTTTTCTACACCACTTATTATTTTTCCACCAATTAATTCCACTTGTCCTGTAATAATGATATTTGCATAATTGAGATCTATCTCTGAACTGTTTATTCCAATTGAGACATAAATAGCATCTTCACCAATAAAATTTGTATAATTGTCCTCAGTTACGCTAAGCAATTTTTTCGAATGAACTATTGCATCAAGAACAGAAATTTTTTCCTGTTTTTGCTGGACTGAGATTTCATCCTTCTTCATCTGAGGATTTGTCACCAATTTTTTTATTCTATTATAACTAAACGAAAATAACAAGAATAGGAATCCTATTAATAAAAGAATATACAAATAATTTTTAACAATTAAATTTTTGGAAAAGCTCTTTCTTTTAGCCATTTTTCTCCTTCACCTATGTTTACTATTTTGTGTAGGATTATGAGTCAAGGAAATAATTGATGATAAAAATCTGTTGTATTGTTAATATTAAAGGGAAAAAGCTGTTCGATCAATCGAACAGCTTTAATATATGGTCTGCTGAGGTGTAGTCCCGAAAATTGGGACGAAGACTGGTGGGCGCGGAGGGACTTGAACCCCCGACCACCTGCTTGTAAGGCAGGCGCTCTCCCAACTGAGCTACACGCCCAAAACTATGAATTAAATGGTGGGCGCGGAGGGACTTGAACCCCCGACCACCTGCTTGTAAGGCAGGCGCTCTCCCAACTGAGCTACACGCCCATTTAACTATTTCACTTTTTTAATTTTATAAAAAACTGGTCGGGGCGAGAGGATTCGAACCTCCGACTCCTGGTTCCCAAAACCAGTGCGCTAACCGGACTGCGCTACGCCCCGACGACGACCGCAACAAAAAAAATCCGGCTCTATAGCGTCAAGATTTTTCTATATGATAAAATAATAATTTCTGCATGTAATGTAGTATACTTACTTTTACCGGCTGATTTGATTGAAAAAAATATTTTCCTTGTATGTTATTGTAGAATTCAATTTAGTACATTATTAAAGTAAAAATAATAGTTGGATAAAATTAAATTATGAAATTAGAAAAGATCAAAAAAATAATGGATAATTATAATGTTGGAGATGTTATAAAACATCAAAAAATGCCGTATGGATTTGCCAATAGAAATTATAAATTAACTACAACAAAAGGTAACTATCTTTTCAGGATCAATGTCCAACAAAATTTGAATTCAATAAATTATGAAATAAGGGTTTTAAACGAACTAAAAAAAAATGATTTCCCAACCGCATATCCTATTATGAATAAGAACGGCAAATATATAACTGAAACAAAAAAAGAAAATATAGTGATTTATGATTTTATCGTGGGGGAGATTCCACAGCTAAACAAACAATCAGTAAAAGAAATTGCACTTATATCAGCTAAACTTAATTCCTTTCAAAACTGGCGAAAATTTAAAAGAAATAATACAATAAATATCGATAATTGTTTTGACTTGATCAAGAAATTCGAT
>JAGGWC010000125.1 GCA_021157645.1 Candidatus Cloacimonadota bacterium
ATGTTGCATGAGGTTTTTCACAATGGTACTCTTACCTACACCCTTATCTCCTGTGAGAAAGATACCTTTCACTTACACTCCTCCCTAAAACCTTGATGCTTTTTGTTTCAATTGTATACTAAAGAAATCCGGGTCAGACGCAATTCTAACAAAACAAAAACACGTTTTAGGTTGTGGGTTGTAATGCTACCCGAAAAACTGGACAAAAATTCAAGCAATTTTGTGTAGACTTACGGATTCTTCAAATACCTCTTTGGAACTCTTGTAACCTAGTGCACTGTGTGAATATTCTTCGTTGTAGAATTTTCAAAATCTTTGGTTCTTTCGACTAGCTCTTCATAACTTGGATTGTCCAGTACCCATGCAACTTCTTCCTTGTACGTTCTGAAATACCTTTCCGTGTTGGCGTTGCCTTTAGGGTTGTTGTAGCCTGTGAAATTCCGTGTTCTCTGCAGATTTGAGAAACGCTCTTTTCTCGACGAAGACCTTCCAGAATTATTGCCATCTTTTCTTCCATTGAGAGTTTCTTCGCCTTTTACTGCAAACCCTTACCTTTATTCTATCTCTCTACTTTTTCCTGTCCAATTTTTCAGGAGAGCAATATAAATATAAAAAAAATATAAAAATCTTGACTCAAGAATGCTTCGAATGTTATACTTTATTGATACTCATGTAATTTAAACCCTTTTTCTTCTCATCTAAATATTATCTGCAAAAATAAGTGTCAGTTTTTAAAAAGATGTTCATGTCAAAATGACTTCGCATAATAGGAATCCCACAAATAAGCTTGCCAGAGGAAAAAGGTTGAATAGTGTAAATAATTTTGTTTGAAATAACAGAGAACTATTGGGGGGATAGGAATGAAAAAGGTAACCGCTTTAATAACTGTTGCTACTGCAATTTTCCTTATTTTGTTGATATTGGCTGGATGTCCATCGTCGTTAATGAACAAACCACCAATAATCTCAATTGAGGATCAAACTGTAAGTGAAGGAGATACATTAGAACTCAATCTAAATAATTATGCTTTTGACCTTAACAATGATCCTCTATCGTTTCAGAAAGTATCAGGAGTAGGTGAAGTACAAGGACATAAATATACATACAGTCCTGATTACGACGCGTCCGGTACTTACCAAGTGGAAATAAAAGCGAGTGATGGCAAAGGTGGAACTGCTAAAGATAGCTTCACTATAATAGTGAATGATGTTAACCGCCCTCCTTTGGAACCTTACAGTCCAACACCATTAAATGAGGGCACTGATGTACTACTCGATACAAGCCTTTCTTGGAACTGTAGCGATCCTGATGGAGACACACTAACATATGACATATACTTCGGAACTTCAAATTATCCACCTATAGTGTCAAGTGATTACCCTTCGACCTCATATAAACCAAATGAACTGGATGGAGAAACAACCTATTACTGGAAAATAAAAGCAAAAGACGGTAATGGGGGAGAAAAAATGGGACCTATTTGGTCATTTACAACCGAACAAGAAGAAAACCAACCCCCAACAGTAACAAAGGTGAGCGGTCCATCCGGAACGATAGACGAAAGCAGCAGTACATTCAGCTGGAGCGGCAGTGATCCAGACGGTTCAATTGATCATTACGAATACAGAAAAGACAGTGGCAGCTGGATAAATTGCGGATCATCTACTTCATACGAATGGAGTGGATACTCGGAAGGTTCACATACGTTTGAAGTAAGAGCAAAGGATGATGATGGAGCATATTCAAACGTAATAAATTGGGATTTTACTTACCAGTTTCCTAATGAACCACCGGAACAACCTTCAAATCCATCACCTGCAGATGGTTCAACGAATGTACCAATAGATACAACATTGAGCTGGGATTGTAGTGATCCAGATGGTGATTCTTTAACATATGACGTTTACTTTGGAACATCCGAAACCCCTGTACTAGTAGCTTCCGATATAACCTCAACAAATTACAATCCTGGTACACTGAATTATGCAGAAACATACTACTGGAAAATTATTGCAAGCGATGGGGAAAATGAAACAACGAGTTATAAGTGGCAGTTTACAACAGAGGGAGAAGAAACATTTTCTCAACTGAAGAACCAAAGTTACTATGATGGAACATTAATAGTATCAGATGATTCGTTAAACCAAGTAGAAAAAGGTATGATAATAAGGGTAAAAACATCCAGTGGATATTACGGCTATATGAAAATATCCGATTTTTCAGATGATCTAATGTTTGACTATGCAATATATGAAAACGAAGAAAGATTCTTGAAAAGCGGAAGCGAGACCCTACAAATTGGCGAAAAATTTGACTTAGATGATGACGGCATTGATGATATTCAGTGGAAAGATAACATAGAAACAACCAGTGAAAATAAGTACAGAATAGCAAGATTCTCAGGCAGAAGATACATTCATTTCATATACAATATGGAGGATGAAGTAGGTTGTCTTTATTCAGCAGATGTGATAAACGAATCTGGATTAATACGCTTTGACGCTGAAGATGGAAACATAACAACAAGTAGTGAAGACTACGAATTATATGAAGGAGTCACTCCAGATGCGAGCAAAGTTGCATTTACCATAACTGAAAATCTTCCCGAGTACAAAATAGGAGATGTGATAGTAGATTACAAGACAAAAGAGTTAAGAAAAATAGTAGCAGAACCAGAATATCATGAGAACTATGTTGTGCTTTATACTGAAAGAACTGATTTGAGAGAAGCTTTTGGTGAACTTAATTTAAGTTATTCAGGTAATTTATCTGAAGCTGAAGAAGTAACTAGATATTCTCCACAAGATCTAGGAGGTGGTGTGTACTTTGATAAAGAAATTACTTTAATTAATGAAACAAGCAGTAGTAGCAGTGTTTATGTAGGAATGAATTCGAAAATAGAATTCAATCCAAAATTAATCATTGAATTGGATTTGGGTAGAACACCATTACTTGGAGGCAATTATGTAGATTATTTGATAACTGGATTCAAAGGAGAATTTAATTTTGAAGCAATATTGAGAGCCTTGGTAGAATACTCCTATGAAAAATCTGGACAAACAAATCCATTTATTTCTCCTTCTTTCTATTTTACAGTTGGTCCAGTACCTGTTGAAATAGAAATGAACATATATGCAGGATATGAATTTAGCGCCGAGGTTACTGGACAAGCAACAATGGGTTGTGCTGCCAAATATATAACTGATTTCGGTATAGAATGTATAAGTGACAATTGGGATATTTACAGCAATTCAGGTGGTTCATTCAAAATGATAGGTCCTGAATTTGCCATAAAAGGTGGAATCACAGTAAAACCTTATTTAATGATAGAAACTAGTATGCAAATTGCGTTTGTTGCTGGGCCATTTTTTGGGCTTTCCCCATACATAGAAGGTAACGCTCAAGCAAGTTATTCAAGCAATGAAGAGCCCATAGTGGATTTAAGTTTGAACGCAGGGTTTTTAGGTACTGGGGGAGTAGTACTTGATTTTGCAGGATGGCGAACAACAATACCAGACCCAGATAACCCATGGCAGATATTTGATATAAGAAAAGAGATATGGTCTGGAGAATTCGCTTGGCCAAATGCACCCGCTAATTTAACAGCAACAGCAAATGAAACATCTATAAAACTTGAATGGGATGACGAATCATATGTAGAAGATGGTTTTGAATTATACAGAAAGATAGGAAATGGAGAATATACAAAAATAGTAGACTTAAGTGCAAATACAACAAATTATACCGATACCGATATAATACTGGATGAGAACCATTATTACAAAATAAGAGCATATTCAGAAATTCCATCAATTGATATGAAAATTCCTTCATTGTGGAGTAATGAAGCAAATGCTTATCCTTCTGAAAATCAACCACCTGAGATAACAAAAGAAGACGGCCCCAGTGGAATAATAGACGAAAGCAGCAGTACATTCAGCTGGAATGGAAGCGATCCAGACGGTTCAATTGATCATTACGAATACAGGAAAGATGGAGGTAGTTGGGTAAATTACGGGAAAAGTGAGAGCTACACTTGGAGTGGATATCCAGAAGGTGATCATACCTTTGAAGTGAGAGCGCAGGATAATGATGATACTTATTCGAATGTTATTAAGTGGACTTTTGTTTACGACAGTAGCCCTATAGAAGGCTTGATAGCTTATTGGGGAATGAATCAAGGGGTGCAGGCTGATAGAACATTAGTTGATGAAAGTGGTAATAATAGAGATGGAACTGTGAAAAATGAATTTGATGTAGTAGATGGAGTATTAGGAAAAGCAATATATTTGTATGGAGAAGGATGCTGCTCAAGCTCTGGAGGACATGTAATATTACCTTACATAGATTTTGAATCAATGGATGAATTTACCATTAGCCTGTGGGTAAAAGAAGATGGACTGTCATATTATCATGGTGAAGGATATATATTTGCAGGAAGTCCAGATGAGAATCGTGGTCAAGTCTCAATAGGACATTTTAGAGAAATTGACACGGGGTATGGTTTTGTTGTAGGAAAAGGTGAAAATAGCGTTATTAGATTGTCTTTTGATGAAGAATATATTGGTAATTTTGTACATTATTGTCTTGTTTATGATCATCAAGATGTAAAAGCATACATTAATAATAATTTTGTCGGAAGCACCAACAATAAAATAGAAATTGCTCTAATTCAAGGAGAGAAGTTTGGATTGGGAATACATTGGTGGGGTGATAGTGGTGTATCTACAAGATTCATAGGAGCAATTGATGAAGTGAGAATATATAATAAAGCCTTAAGCGAAAGTGAAATTGATAAACTTTATAATCTTGATTATTAGTTATTTTGGAAATTTGATTTCGAGCTATATGACTACCTCTTTACGATGGATAGTGATGAATCAGAGTTCGACATATAAATCGCAGTGAAATCAAAAGAATAAATAAAAAGATTGCTAGATGAAAAAGACGAAGGGTAGAACCTTCGTCTTTTTTTATGTTAGTTAGAGTGTCTCAAAAATCGGGTGTATAACATATTTTGCGTAAACTCCAGATTAGACAAAGGATTTTATCCCAATCCCTCAATCTCAACTTCCATTTTTTGGATATGTTATTAATCCCAAACTATGCAGTTAGCTAAATGAACCCAGAAAGAGATGAGAAAAAGGCTTTGGGATTATGGACAAACAAACTAAACACGGCAAAGAGAGCTTTATCCAGATAATGTATGTCGACATCGGTTATAAAATAGTAAAAACGCCGGTCAAAAATGAGCAAAAACATCGGTAAGAATTGAGTAGTAA
>JAGGWC010000056.1 GCA_021157645.1 Candidatus Cloacimonadota bacterium
TCAGAAAGACAGATTTCAGGAATAATAAAAAAAGCCTCTGGAATAATTCAAATCCAAAGGCTTATAATTAATAGGTTCTTTTTAATCAAATGCTTTATCTACCGTCCAAACTTCCCATACTTTTCCTACAAGTTCAGGTCCTGGCTTAAGCGTCATTTTGCCGGGTTTCCAACCGGAAGGAGTAGCTTCTCCTCCTTTAGTTTTTCTCACTAATTGGAATGCTTGGATCTGTCTCAGAGTTTCATTCACATTTCGGCCAACAGGTGGTGTAAGTACTTCATATCCTTGCACATTCCCATCAGGATCAATTATAAAACGGCCACGGGTTTCTACTCCGCCTTCTTCATCGTAGATGCCATAAATTGTTCCAACTTTTCCACCAGCATCAGACATCATAGCATATGGAATTCCACCTTTTACCATTTTAGAAAGTTCATTTTCGTCCCACATTTTGTGTACGAATACACTATCAACACTCATGGAAAGAACTTCAACTCCGAGTTTTTGGAATTCAGGATATTTATCGGCAACTGCCGATACTTCAGTAGCTCAGACGAAGGTGAAGTCGCCCGGATAGAAACAGAGAACGACCCATTTTCCTAAATAGTCTGATAATTTAACATTAATAAATTTTCCTTTCTGATACGCCGGAGCAGTGAAATCCGGTGCTTTTTGTCCAACTTTTATCATAATCTCCTCCTTTTTTACTTCAATTGCTGTTCCTTCTGGTTTTGTTTTTACACTGTCGCCAACAGGACCGCCTGTAGGTCTGGCACAGCCAATTTTTATTTCTTTAAGCATATAAATTCACCTCTTTTTTTATTATTTAAGAAGCATATATAACCAAATTTGGCAAAATGAAATTTAGAAGTCAATTAGAAAATAATTTTTTTAAAAAAGAGTGCGAGGAAAAAAGTGCCTGAGTGCCTAAATGTGGATCAGCTTTGCCGAAATTAGGAACGAGTAATCTCCCTTTACTTTAATTTAAGGGGAAGAGGTGGGGATAGGCTTCATTGATCTGTCTAAAAAAAACAGCTCACCCCGATTTCTCAGGATGAGCTGTTTTATTTATTTATGCTCTACTTTAGTAGCAGGCACTTTTTCATTGCTATAGCTTCTCCATTCACAATGAGTTTATACAAATATATTCCAGAGCTAACAGGTTGATCATTGTAATCAGTTCCGTTCCAGATAACTGAAGATTGTCCATTTGATATTGAATATTGACGGATTCTCTGACCCTTCAAATTGTAGATCTCAATTTGTGATAATTCGTTTAAATTCGCAATTTCAAAACTAATTGTAGTTATTGGATTAAATGGATTGGGATAATTACCTTTAAGCTCAGTTTTACTATTAATAATATCATTTAACCCTGTTCCTGTATATTCAAATTCAATTTCAAAATAATCTGAGACACCAAGATCATAAACAACTTGAATTCCCGCTACATAAATTTGTCCATTGATCAAATTCTCAAATTGCCACTGTGTCTCTGTGGTCGTAAATATTTCTCCATCCAGAAAAACATTATATTCAATCAAAGTAACTCCAGGTGAAGGTATTGGTGGATCCCAAGTTGCTAATCCTGAAATAGGATCAACTGCAAAATTTTGGGGAGGGTTGAAGAGAGGAAGTTTTTCTACCACATTAGAAAGTGCAGCTTCTGCTATAATGCTGTTAGTATACTGAGCAACAATAGAATATTGATACATCTCGGGTTCAAGTTGTTCCCAGCCAGCATCTGCATAAACTGTTTCAGTTATAGAAGCAAGCAGTTCCCACTCATTAGGATTCTGATTATTAATTTCTAAGAAACGGAAAACATCATAAGATTCAAGTTCTCTTGTAGCAGGTGCATCCCATGTAAGTGAAACTTCTGTATTTTCCTCATTTATAACTGCAACAACATTAGTGGCAGGAAGAGCAGTTTCATTCAAAGTTATCGTTCCCAGATCAATATTTTCTATTCCTACGGTCACAGTTTCGGCATAGATCTCATAACCTTCAAGTGAAATATCCAACATGTAATTATCATTCTGCTCAACTTCAGGAAATAAGAAATCTCCATTGGCATCCGTTAACGTTTGGTAGCTTCCAATTCCGTTTAAGTTAACTTCACAATCTGCTAAACCTACTTCTGGCTGGTCACTGCCTACTACATGTCCGCTTAGTTCAATAGTTGTAACAGGATCGGGGATAAAAGCTGCACCGCCAGTTGAATGAAAAGCAGGATATGGATTAGGAAATTCTATCCAATCACCGCCAACACCCTGAGAAATATCATAAGAAAAGTAAGGAATTCCATCATCTCCACGTGTTGCTGTAAGATAAACGGTGTTGTTGCCTACAGCCATCCCACGTCCTTGTCCGTTACTGGCAGGAATTGAGCCAGTAAGCTGAATCATTTCGCCGGTATCAATATTTATTGAGTATAGTCCGGAAGCACCGTATTCCGTGTAACCGTAAAAAAGATCATCAACCGGATTGTAATCAAGAGCAAAGAACCTGAAGCCATAACCTGTATAAACATCCAATGCTAATGTAGCTTCTCCGGTGTTTGTGTTTATGCTATAAATTCCTTTAGGATCAGCATAATTAGAGAATCCCCAAAGTGTATTTCTACCATATGCAAGACTGCTCATATCTTCACTGATAGTACATATTTGCTGCGGTGTTGAAGTTAGAGTTGCTTCATAAAGATGAGTAGTAAATGCGCCATTACCAATATAAAGTAATCCTTCTGGAGTAGCAGCAGCCCCGCTTACATCAAAAGAGTAATGTTGTGTCCAGTTTACATTTGGAAATCCGCTGAGATCTGATGAAAATGTAGGTGGGGATGAACCTTCTAAACCTACAAAGAGAGTTCCAGCACTTGCAAAAGTAATGAGACATATAAATGTGAGAATTGATGTGATTTTTTTCATATTATTCCTCCTCCTTTTGAATAAACAATTAATAAACAAATCAATTATTATTAGTTTATTATGTCAAATGGTAATAAAAATGAATTGTATGTTAGATATGAGATTATTCATTCGAAGAGTAAATATCCCTAAAGCTTTTGGAATCAGAAAGACAGATTTTTTCTGCAATTTATCTCACTCCTTTCCCTTTATTTTAAGAAAAAGGATTGGGGATGTGGTTAATCTATAAAATTAATGCAACTTGACATTTACGTAATATAATATTTTTAGGAATAGTTAATTATAAATAAGATATAAGCGGAACATGGAGAGAAAATGGAAAATATAAATCAGTTACTTGCGGTAAAAAGGCAGAAGCTGGAAAAGCTAAAAGAACTGGGTGTGGATCCGTATCCACCCAGAAGTGCTCGTACACATAAAATTAAAGTTTTATTAGATAATAAAGATGATTATATTTCTTCGGAAGAGGTTGTTACAATAACTGGAAGATTGAAAGCGATGCGACGTCAGGGGAAAGTTGGTTTTGGCAACATTGCAGATGATAGCGGTAAAATGCAAATATTTGTAAAAAAAGACAAAGTTGGTGAAGGAAATTATGAAGTTTTTAAACTGCTTGATCTGGGTGATTTTGTTCAGATTACCGGTGTATGTTTTGTTACCCAACGTGGTGAATTTTCTATTCGTGCTCATATAGTTACAGTTTTAGGAAAAAGCTTGTTACCGCTTCCAACCGTAAAAGAAAAAATAGTAGATGGAAAGAAACAACGTTTTGATGAGTTTACAGATATCGAGCTTCGCTATCGTAAACGTTATCTTGATCTGCTCTTGAATCCAGAAGTGAAAAAGAATTTTGAAATTCGTGCACAGATAATCAAAGAGATCAGAAGCTTCTTAGACGATAGAGGTTTTATGGAAGTGGAAACACCAATTTTGCAACCGCTTTATGGTGGGGCAAATGCACGTCCATTTGTTACACATCACAACACATTGAACATTGATCTTTATATGCGAATTGCTCTGGAACTTTATCACAAAAGGCTAATAGTGGGTGGAATTGAACGCGTATTTGAGATTGGTAAAAATTTCCGTAATGAAGGAATGGATAGAACTCATAATCCTGAATTTACAATGTTGGAACTTTATCAGGCTTATGCAGATTATAACGATATGATGAGCCTTACCGAAGATATGATATTGTACATTGCTAAAGAAGTATTTGGAAATGAAGTTGTTCCTTTTGGTGATACAGAAATATCTTTTAAGAAACCATGGAAACGAGCTTCTATGATAGATCTTGTAAAAGAAGAAAGTGGTTTTGATGCTTCAGATTTTGATTTTGATAAAATTAAAGCTTTCTGTGAAGAAAATGGAATTGAAGTACAAAAAACTGATGGGTCTGGAAAACTTATCGAAGCATTATTTGAAAAATTTGTAGAACCAAAATTAGTTCAACCAACATTTGTGACTGATTTCCCAAAAGAAGTGTCACCACTGGCAAAAGTGAAGCCGGGATTTCCTAACCTTACAGAGAGATTTGAGCTGTTCATAAATGGAAACGAGTATGGAAATGCTTTTACTGAGTTGAACGATCCTGTTGATCAGCGACAAAGATTGGAAGCGCAAAGTAAATTGCGTGAAATGGGTGATGTAGAAGCAAATGTTGTTGATGAAGATTTCCTTGAAGCATTGGAATATGGAATGCCGCCAACAGGTGGATTGGGTATTGGGATTGATAGATTGATAATGCTGTTTACGAATAATACATCTATAAAAGAGGTTATCTTCTTCCCACAAATGAAACCGGAAGAATAAAATAATGAACTGCAGATGAACGCGGATTGACACAGATGTAAAGTGTGAATAAAAATTAAATAAGAGCCTGCTGGAACAGCAGGCTTTTTGTTTCCTATTTTGGGAAAACTACTTCGTTAACAATCTCCTTGCCAATTTTTCATAGAACTTTTTTTTAAACTAAATTAAATAATTGGAGATTGGATGTTTCATATAATAATAGCGTTAAGATACCTTAAAGGAAGAAAGAAGTTTTTCTTCACTTTTTCTAATATGCTATCGCTATTAGGAATTGTAATAGGTGTGTTTTCGCTTTTAGTAGTTTCTTCAGTAATGAATGGGTTTGATTCTGATATGCGTGACAGAGTTATTGGTTCTAAGGCAGAAATCAAAATTCATAAAGAGGATTATTCACCGATTTCCAATTACAATGAACTTATTGAAAATATTTCAACCAATGAAAAAGTTGTAGGAGCTGCACCGGTTTGTGATATTGAATTGATGATACAAAAAGAGAAGAACCTGTCTTCCACTTTATGTTATGGAATTGATTTGGATAAACAAAAGAATGTAACCGAACTTCTTAATAAAATCGTGGTTGGGATACCTGACAAAAAAGCTCTGGGAAATGATGGAATAATAATTGGTATGGATCTTTCTTTAACTCTTAGTGCTACTGTAGGAGAGTATATTCAGCTTACTTCACCTATTGGAACTCAGCCTTCTCCTTTCGGTTTACTTCCAAAAAGTAAGAAGCTGAAGGTTGTGGGAATTTACATTTCGGGGATGCCGGAATATGATCGGATTAATACTTATATCTCACTTAAAAATTCCCAATATTTCCTCGGGTATGAAGATGAAGTTACTCAAATAGAAGTTAAATCTGTAGATTCTTCCCATTCAGCACGATTAGCAGACGAAATTCAAGATAAAATAGGTAGTGAATATATAGTTGAAGATTGGAGTGAATTTGAAGCCAATCTTTTCAATGCGATAAAAATGGAAAAAGTTGTTATGTTCTTTGTTCTAGCGCTCATGATAATAATTGCTTCGTTTAACATGAGTGGAAATTTTGTAAAATTAGTTACCGAAAAGCGAGTAGAGATTGGAGTCTTGAAATCAATGGGTGCTTCTGGTAAAGATGTAGTGAAAATATTTATTAATATTGGTGTGATCATTGGATTATTGGGAACACTTACCGGTTTGCTGCTGGCTGTAATCTTGCTTTATGCACAGATGAAATTTCAATTTATTGTCATTCCTGTTCAGGGTTTTCCATTGCAGTGGCTTCCTGTTGAGATGCGGTTATTGGATTTTATCCTCGTTCCAGTTATTACTATTGCAATTAGTTTACTTACCACGCTTTATCCAGCGGGCAGGACTGTAAAGATAGATTCAATGAAGATAATAAGGAATTAAAGGAAAAAAAATTTTACTTAATCATTTTCTTTTTCAATTGTATAATTATTAAAAAAAACAGTATAGTAAATTAAATATTTCTAAAATTGTTTACTCTTAAAAATCAAAATAGATTCTTAATAAAAAAAATATCCATAGAAATAACGGTTATTAGCAGGTCTACGAATATCACAATTTCACTAAATTAATTTCATCTTGACAGTACCGTTAAGTAACTGGAAATTAACCGTTAAATCAATAGAATTCAAAGGTTGCAGATTGTTACTCAAACTGTTAACTTCGTGTAATTTATAGAGTTATGGATTTATAGATATTCATAGCATTATTATATTGATAAATTTTAATATTTTCAGGAGTCTTAATGAAACTAACCAATAATGCTTTGACCGTGCTTGAAAAGCGCTATTTCCGAAAGGATAAAAATGGAAAACTAATAGAAGATTGGGAAAAAATGATCACACGGGTTGCTGTTAATATCAGTAATGGGGATAAAGAAAAAGAGAAAATATATTTTGATCTTCTAAACTCCGGATATTTTCTTCCAAACTCACCAACACTTATGAATGCAGGTCATGATCTTCAACAATTATCAGCCTGTTTTGTCTTGCCTTTGGAAGACAGCATGGAGAGTATTTTTGAATCAATAAAAAATGCAGCATTAATCCACAAAAGTGGTGGTGGTACAGGATTTAGTTTTTCCAAATTACGTGAAGCTGATGCGCGTGTAAAAAGTACAAATGGAGTATCCAGCGGACCTATATCATTTTTGAAAGTGTTTAATTCCGCAACTGATGCTGTGAAACAAGGTGGAACACGTCGGGGTGCTAATATGGCAATTCTGAATGTTGATCATCCACAAATTCTGGATTTTATAACTTGCAAAGAGGATACTCAAAAACTTACAAACTTTAATCTTAGTGTGGGAATCACAGAAAAATTCATGAATGCTGTTCATGAAGATAGCGAATATGAGTTAATCTCGCCGCATACAAAAAATATTATAAAAAAATTAAAAGCACGTGATGTCTTTGACCTGATCGTTAAAATGGCACATCAAAATGGTGAACCGGGTATTATCTTTTTAGATAGAATCAATAAATACAATCCAACTCCGCATATTGGTAAAATCGAATCAACAAATCCTTGTGGCGAACAGCCTCTTCTTCCAAACGAAGCTTGTAATCTGGGTTCTATGAACTTAGCAGTAATGATCAAAGATAATAAAGTCGATTGGGATATCTTAAAAAAGGCAACGAGAGATGCAGTGGATTTTCTGGATAATGTAATCGACATGTCCAAATTTCCGCTTCCCAAAATTAATGAAATGGTGAAGTCGAATAGAAAAATTGGTCTCGGTGTGATGGGCTGGGCAGACCTGCTTTTCTTGCTAAAAATCCCTTATAACAGTGATGAAGCTATCAAACTTGCAGAGCAGGTTATGGAATTTGTGGATTACCATTCAAAGGTTAGGTCAATTGAACTGGCTGAAGAAAAAGGAGCATTTCCGAATTTTAAAGGTAGTATCTATGAGACAAAGAAATTGATCAGAAAAGACCTGAAATTGAATTGGAAAGATCTCAATAAAGTTATTGCAAAAAAAGGCATAAGAAATGCAACAACAACTACAATAGCACCAACAGGTACGATTAGCATGATTTGTAATACTTCCGGTGGTGTTGAACCGCAATTTTCTTTGGTTTATGTTAAAAACGTGATGGACGGTAATAAACTTTTATATATAAATCCACATTTTGAAAAAGCAATTAGAGACGCAGGAATATATTCGGAAGAATTAATGGAAAAAGTTGCTGATGAAGGAAGTGTGGCACATATTGATGAAATCCCTGAAGATATTAAAAAGATATTTGTAACTTCTCATGACATCTCACCAAAATGGCATATTCGTATGCAGAGCGCTTTCCAAAAATATGTAGATAATGCAGTTTCTAAAACTATTAATTTTACTAAAGAAGCTACTAAAGAAGAGATAAAAATGGCTTATGAACTTGCCTATGAATTGGGCTGTAAAGGTGTTACTGTTTATCGTGACGGCAGCCGTGAGAATCAAGTTCTAAATGTTGGTAAAGAAATTAAAGAGACCAAAATAAACGGTAATAGAGTTGCTCCTCGTGAACGACCTGAAATCACGACTGGTATAACCCAGAAAATAGAAACAGGTTGTGGGCATCTTTACGTTACAATAAATTCCGATAAAAAAGGAGCTTGCGAAATTTTTACTCAGATGGGAAAAGTTGGCGGATGCGCGTCTGCTCAATTGGAAGCAATTGCCAGGTTAACATCTTTGTTGCTTCGTTCCAATGTTAAAGTTAGTGCTATTGCACGTCAATTGAAGGGAATTCGCTGTCCTTCACCTATGTGGAATAATGGAGAGATAGTTACTTCTTGTGCTGATGGTATTGCTAAATCACTGGAAACGTTTCTTGGATTTGATAAAGATTCACATGAAAATATAAAAAAAATTAATAAGAAAATTATAAAAAAACCAAAAAGGAAATCTTCTTCTGCCATGATGATTTGTCCTGATTGTGGTAGTACTATAGAGCATTCTGAGGGCTGTTTGAAATGTAATTCATGTGGCTGGTCTAAATGTTAAGATAAAATTTATTTTAAAAATAGAAAATAATTCAAAAAATGGGTAGGCAATTTTCCTGCCCATTTTTTTATTGATACAAGAGGTATATATATGAAAAAAATAATCGTTAGCTTAATATTTTTTACACTAACACTTTCAGTAACAGCATCTGTACGTGTTATCACGTACAATGCACTTAATTTCGGTGGAAATGATGAAGATAGACTTCCTTTTTTTGAAACAATTTTTAATGATGTAGATGCTGATCTATTATTATTACAAGAGATCGAAGATGGAATAGGTGGAGAACTTTTATTGTCTGTAATCAATAATGGTACGAACGATTTTTCCGGAGCTATATATTTAAATGGACCCGATACAAATAATTTTTTGATTTATCGTAATTCATTAATTACTTTTGGATCCCAGGATACAATTGGTACTGATCTAAGAAATATTGCAGAATATGAATTGATCATTGATGGGAATTTGATCCATTTTTATAGTTGCCATTTAAAGGCAAGTACAGGTTATGAAAATGAGCGTTTGGAAGAAGTTATAAAACTGCGTGATCATTTGAATTCATTACCAGAAGGATCAGAATTTATTATTGTCGGTGATATGAATTTCTATACAAGTTCTGAACCAGGATATCAAAAATTCATTGCTGATGAAACTATCAATATTGGCAGAGCTGAAGATCTTTCTGATCAGGTTGGTGAGTGGCATAATAATAGTGATTATACAGAAGTTCACACTCAATCCACCCGTTCTACTCAATTTGGTGGTGGTGCCAGCGGTGGACTTGATGATAGGTTTGACTTTATTTTTTCTTCTTATCAATTAAATAATGGAACTGGATTAGAGTATATAGATGATACAATTACATCATTCGGGAATGATGGTGAACATTTCAATTTATCGATAAACAATGGAACAAATTCTGTAGTTTCTCAAGAAGTGGCAGAAGCTTTGTATCAAGCTTCAGATCATCTTCCTGTTTTTGCAGATTTTAATACAATTACTTCTTCCGAGCCAATGCTTATCGTTAGTATTCCAAATATTGAAGAGGAATGGCAGCAAGGAACAGATCATAATATAGAATGGGCAAGTGCAAATTTTAATGGGAACGTAAAGATTGAACTGCAAAATGAGACATCTGAAGAGCGAGAAGTACTCGCAGCATCTACAGAGGATGATGGCGAATGGTTATGGGCTATTCCCTTAGAGCAAATTTTGGGGGATTATAAAATTGTAATCTCTGATGCAGCTGATGGTAATCCAATAGATGAAAGTAATAATCCTTTTCATATTATTGAGCCAACAACAGATTACACAATCTATGACATTCAATATTCTATTGAAGGGCCATCTCCTTTAGAGGGTGTGGAAGTTATCACATATGGTATTGTAACAGCTATTGGGGAATATGGCTTCTTTTTGCAGAATGAATCCGGTGCTTGGAATGGAATATTTGTTTATGAATATGGTGTTAATGTAAGTCA
>JAGGWC010000227.1 GCA_021157645.1 Candidatus Cloacimonadota bacterium
GGTATGACGCAGAAAATCCAGAAAATTTTGGAAGTTATAAGCTCCCTATTGCTGATGTTATAAATGGAACATTGAAGGCAGTGCCAAGGGCTATATTTGCAGCTGGTGCAGTGTTAGAAGGTGCAAGGGGCGGTGTTAATATTCCTGATGCCGATAAGGATAAGATTAAGAGAGTTCTCGAAAAATACTATGCAAAGCTTGATATGACACCACCGTGGAAAAACATTTCTTTACAGGACGAACACGATATTTTATTTGCAAAAGCTCTTTTAGAAAATAAACGCAATAAATCTTTACCAATTAACAGCATAGAAGATTTGAAGCAAATAAAACAAATTGTTGATGAAATACTTACTTCTTTTGAGGAGATTGAAACAAAAGAACAGGAAACAAAACAAGTTGAAACAGAAGAAAACAAGCAAGATGAAATACTCAAAAAGCTTGATGAAATTTTAAAACGCTTTTAAGGAGGTTGATATTTATGGAAAACAAAGAACTTTTCGAAAAGTTAGATGAATTTGGAAAAAAGATGGTAGAGTTTAAAGACGATATTCTCAAGAAACACGAAGATCTTTCAAAAAGAGTCGAAGAGATTGAGGTAAAAATTAACAGACCACAAAAAGCACCTATGGAAGAAGAGAAAATCGAAATGAAAAAGGCATTCTTGAATTTTGTTAGAACTGGAAAACTTCCAGAAATTAAAGCTCTTGTTGAAGACGCAGGAACTGCAGCTGTTTTAGTTCCAGAAGATTACTACTCTGAAATCATTACCTCACTCCCACACAGAGCAATTGTTAGAAAACTTGCTAAATCAATTCCCGTAAAAGGAAATAAGCTCAACGTAAGAAGCCTCGGCGATATTACAATGGGCTGGGGAAAACTCGAAACTGGAACAACTGTAACTGAAAGCACTCCAACCGTTGCAAAAGAGGCTTTGGAAGTATTCGATTTAAATGGCCTTGTTAAACTCGGAAGAGACTTACTTGCAGACACCGATATTGCTCTTGAAAGATATATCCTCGATAGCTTCTCAAGAAAAATAGCTTACTATGAAGATTATGCATTCATTCTCGGCGATGGATCCGATAAACCAACTGGTGTTTTAAATGATTCAAATATCACCGAGGTAACATCTGCAAATGCAGGAAATATCGACCTTGACGACATAATTGACATGTATTATGCATTAAAAGAAGAATATAGAAGCAATGCAGTATGGATCATGAGCTCTGCAACTGAAAAAACATTAAGAAAGATTAAAACAAGCGACGGCGAATATCTCTTGCAACGAGACCTTGCCTCTCCAACTGGAAGAAGCATACTCGGAAGACCAATCTATAACTTTGACGATATGCCCGCAATTTCTGGAGGTAATTCTCCAGTATTGTTTGGAGACTTTACAAATGGTTTCATAATTCTCGACAAACAAAACGGAATGACTGTCCAAAGACTCGAGGAACTCTATGCAACAAACGGACAAGTCGGACTTCTCATTGTTCATAGAGTTGGCGGAGGAGTAATTGTTCCTGAAGCATTCGCGAAATTAACCGTACAATCTTAGAATTAAAGGAGGGGTTCTCCCCTCCATTCCTCTTTTGTGAGGTGATAATGTGATAGTTAAAATTCCACTTTCAACGTTAAATATTTCCGATTTAGTTAGCTATGCGAAACTTTCTCAATCAGATAGAGCGTTAGAAATGGCTTTCAATCATGCAGTTGATAAAGTTGAAGATATAACAGGTTTTGCATTGCGTGATTTAGAAGTTGAAATTCGAACAACATATCGAAATATTGTGCTTCCTTTTGTTCCAGTAAATGAGAACGTTGATTTCAGTTTAGAAATTGAAGGTGAATCAGTTGATTTTGATGATTATTTTGAAATATTCGGTGCAGTTTTGATGACAAAGTGTAATTCAATCTATACCCCAATAAAACTCGTTTATCAAACAAATGCGGTTCAAAACGATGCTTTACTTTTGCTTGCATACAGACTCGCAACTTACTTTTACGACAACCGAACAACTGCAATTCCATCTGAGCTTGTGAATGAGTTAAGGGGGTTCAAGAGATGGGAAATTTAAACCTCGATATTGGAAAGTTTAACTATGATGTTTACTTGATTTCGACAACTGAAATAACGGATGAATACGGCGGTGTATCTGAAACAGAAGCAGAAGTTATGAAAGCGTGCTATATTGCAAAAATTGATACAAGAGAAGAATATGACGAAGAGCAGGGAAAGTTTATTTACATAAAGAAAGCAACGATTTACATTCGAGATGAGGGAGAAACATTTGATAAATTCAGGTTCGACGATGAATATACTTTTAGAGTAGTTCACACCGAAAAAGCTGGACGAACATTGTTAAAAGTGGTAGGTGTTTCATATGCAACTTGAAATTAAACATAATATCAATGAAGTTTTAAAACTTTCTGAAAAAGAACTGAATAAAAAGAAAGATGAAATACAGGATATTATAGTTCGAGAATTAACATATGCAACTAACAAAGCAAAAGAAGATGCTCCGTATAGAACTGGAACATTGAGACGTGGCATAATGTTTAATATTATTGATTTAAAAAAGAATTGGCACTTTCAAGTTATTTCGATAGCTCCTTATTCGAGTTATGTAGAATTTGGAACTGTTAAAATGAAACCAAGACCGTTTTTCTTTAAAAACATAGACAAAGCAGTTGAAAACATCAAAAAGAAAGCTAAGGCGGTGAAATAATGTATAGAACACTGCAACATGAAGCTGAAATACATAAAGCATTGTATGCATTCTTGCAATCTGTCGGAAATGTTTATGATGCAGTTCCTGAAAATCCGCAGTTTCCGTTCCTTGTAATTGGAGACCCCGAAGTCTCCGAGGGCGAAGTAAAAGACGTTGGCAATAATTATATTGTGTTTCCAATACATATTTTCAGTAGATATCGAGGTAAAAAAGAGGTTTATTCTTTAGTTCAAGACGTTCTGCAAATTTTACCACTTTTAGAAGCAATAAGCAATCTTCGAGTAGTAATTATTGGATACGATATTTTTTATCAAAATGAAGATGATGAAGTAAAACATGCGATAATCAGACTGAAAATAAAATCTTTTGAGTGATAAACGGGAGGTGTAAATATGGCTTCAAATGTAGTGAAAGCCGATAATGCGTTGATAAAGGTATGGGACGGTGTTTCTGCATATCTCGATGTTGGAGCTCAAAGAGGCGCGACTTTAACAATTAACACAGATACAATTGAAACAACCGCAAAACAGGATGATTGGGCGGAATTTGTTGCAGGCAAAAGAAACTGGACTCTTGACTGTGATGCTCTTGTAGTTATAACTGATAATGGTAGACTTGCTCTTGAAAGTGCCGCAACAAACGGAACAGAAGTTCAGGTAAAACTTGTAGTTGATTCAAAGAAATATGAAGGAAACGGAATAATTACAAGTTATCAGATTACAGGGTCAATGGGAGATGTAACAACTTATTCAATAAGCATACAGGGAACAGGTGCATTGACAATAGCTGATGATGTCTAATAATTTTAAGGAGGTGTTTTAAATGGCAACAAATGTTGTGAGAGCTGATAAAGTTCTTTTAAAATACTCAGGGACTGCAATTGGAGCTCAGCGTGGTGCAACACTTACAATTAATAGTGATACAATTGAAACAACCGCAAAAGAAGATGCCTGGGCGACTTTTGTAACTGGAAAGAGAAACTGGACAATTGATTGTGATGCATTA
Source organism: Candidatus Cloacimonadota bacterium (assembly GCA_021157645.1). Lineage (GTDB taxonomy): Bacteria > Cloacimonadota > Cloacimonadia > Cloacimonadales > TCS61 > Tenebribacter. Next base: position 3,741 of record JAGGWC010000227.1, read on the forward strand.
GTTGTTTTAACAGATGCCGGAAGAACGGCTTTAGAGACCGCTGCAAAAGATGGAACAACAATTGATGTTGTTCTTGAACTTACAGACGATGCAGAAACTCCAAATACAACTACTTATACTGGAACAGCAATAGTGACAAGCTATCAAATAACTGCAAGTATGGGGGATGTTGCAACTTATTCCGTAAGCTTGCAAGGTATAGGAGAGTTAACAATTGCATAAAAAATTAAAGGAGGGTGAAATTAATGCA
>JAGGWC010000035.1 GCA_021157645.1 Candidatus Cloacimonadota bacterium
ATAGTTTTACCGCCTGTTCCCCATTCCAAATTACCATCAACAATTTTCTGACCTATAATACGGGAATCACTTGCAACAGCGAAGTCTTCCCATCCCACATAATATTCAAGGATTGAATTATTATCCACCGTTGCGATCTTTGGGTTTATCTGCTCTGCGCTTGATTCTCCCAGCTGTAAGCCTTCAGTTTGAGACCAAACCATATTGCCTTCTAAATCTACTGCTTGCCCATAAATTTGTTTGTAACCTAGTTTATTTTCTTCCCAAACCATTGCCAGTATATCGGAATCAGGATAGATATCAGCATCCATATTTGCCTGGTCAAAACCAGTAAGTTCTGTTATTGATTGTCCATTTTCTTCAAGTTCAAAAGTTCCATCATCATTAACTACCTGATAATAAATTTGAAAACCATAACCTGCATTTCTCGTATCTTCCCAGATTACAATTTTTTTATCATTATTTGTCAGAAGTTGCTGATTATGGGAATCTCCGCAAAGTCCATAATAAATTATCTCACCATCATCTTGCAAAATTGTATTTCCTGAGCTATCAAGTAATTGAACATACAATCCAGTTGAGCCTGTTCTATTATCTCCCCAGACACAGAAAACTTTATTTTCAGAGAGTTTTACAAGTGGAGAAAATTGCCATCCAACAGCCGAACATACATCAAAACCATTTGAAGATAATTCAAATGTCCCATTGGAATTCACATGCTGAATATAAATATCTTCATGAGGGTGGTTGTCAACTCTACCATCTTCCCAAATAATCCATGCACCACCATCATCGTCACCACTTATGCGAGGATTTAGCTGGTTATTTAATGCTTGAACGATCCCAATACCAGAGATATCCCATTGTAAATTTCCATTTATATCAAGTTTTTGTGCGTATAGATCTTTATAATTTTCACTTACTTCATTTCTACCATCTTCCCAAACAATTATAGCTCCATTATCAGAAGCTTTACTGATTCGTGCATTACGCTGGATTGCATCTCCTACATATACTTCTACTTCATTTGCCCATAATAGATTACCATTCAAATCAACTCTTTGAGCTTTAATGTCACCAAAAGTATCTGTTCCCATATCACGCCATGAAAATATAAAATTTCCTGTTCCGTCTGGAGTGATCTTTGGTTTTTCCTGTAGACCATTTGCTCCAGTTAACAGGTTTCCGTTTGTATCCCAGAGCAAATCTCCATTTGATGCAATACGCTGCATATAAATATTTGCATCACCGGGACTTCTTTCGTCATGCCATGCTATAATTGCACCACCAGAACCATCTTCCCAAAATGTGTGCTGATTTTGACTACCATTTGCATTGGCAATAGGATTACCATCTGTTGACCACCCAGAAACAATATCACCATTTGTATTAATATGAGTTCCATAAATATCAACTCCAGCGGTAGCTCTACTATCAAGCCAGATCACATAAGCCCCACCATTACTATCAGATACTATATTAAGTGATATTTGAATTTCTTCATACAAACAAAGTGGAACACCATCGGATGCCCATTGCAAGACACCATCACTTGATATTTTTTGAGCATATACATCACCCTCATCTTCATTCCTGAAATCAATCCAGGCAATTATAACATCTCCATTCCCTGATTCAATTATAACCGGATCTTCCTGACGACTAAATTCACCATTTACCAATAATCCATCTTCTGCCCAAACTTTATTTCCGTTAGCATCATATTTTTGTGCCCAGACATCTCTTATGCCTGTTCTGGTATCAGACCATACAAAGACAACCCCACCATCTACAGCAGTTGCAGATCTGTACCATTCAATATTTACACCTTGTCTAATTGGAATCTCTTCTGGAAATTGTAATTGTGCATTCAATAATGACATTGAAATTACAAAGAGTATGATTAATAATTTTTTCATTTTTTTCCTCTGTTTTTTATTTTAATAACAACATTTTCTTTATATTATGATAATGATCTGTATTGAATTTATAGAAATATACACCCGAAGCAACTTTTCTGCCAGAAGTATCATCCCCCTTCCATACAACACTATATTTTCCTACTTCTAACTCTTCATTAACAAGAGTTTTTACTTTCTGTCCTTTTATATTGAATATTTCCAGTTTTGCAAATTGTGCTTTATTCGCTATGGAAAAGGTAATTCTGGTTTCAGGATTAAATGGATTTGGATAATTTCGATCTACTTTTGTAACTAATGGAAGTTGATCATTCAGTCCCGTAAGCTCATAACCAGATCCGTTAAGTAAAACTCCATATTGTGAATTTATTGGATCATTGCTTTCAATAACCAAAATATCTTCGTAAAGCAGTTCTTCTTGAGGCGTAAATGTGACCACAACCGCTTGTATCTCTCCCTGTGCTAAAACGAAATTTAAAGGAATCGCATTAAATTCAATGACTCCGTTTGTAATATCAGTAACCTCCAAATCAACTTCACCAAGATTACTCACATAAAGTGTATCTGATGCATCATCTCCAACAAGAACATAGCCAAAATCGAGTGCATCTTCCGATAAACTGATTATTGGTATACCTGATGCTACTTGTAAATTTATTGGGATAGTTGTAAAAAAAGCTTCAGGATCATTAGTTGTAATTTGCAAATTACATAAAAAATCTCCCATATTCAATTCTTCAGAATTTATATCGATAGTAATAGTAGAGATTTCTCCTTGAGGTATATAGCCAAATGTATGATCTATATCAACCCAATCAATGATCCTCTCTATAAATACAGCATATTCATCTTCAACAAAGTTCCCATTATACGTCATTTGCAGAGCTATATTCCCAGCATCATTTTGTAATCCAATTGTAGCAGAATCTAATGTTCCGTCCATTGTACGATATTGATAGAGAATCGTACTGTTTTCATAGATGATAATCTGGAAGTCATATGTTCCAGTATAAGTTCCAGGATAGTGTATTACATCATCGAACCATACCACAAGGCTATCTGGTGAATTATAGTAATAAACACTTCCACCTTGTAAAGGATCAAGATCATCCCAGAAGGGTATCACTGCAGGACGAGGACTGTCGGGATGAGGAAGTGACAAATTATTCCACTCTTCATTATCATCACCAAAACCAATCCATCCATTAGGATTAATTCTAAACTCAGAATAATATTCACCATAAAAAATGAAATCAAATCCAAGAGGCATTAGTGCTGTTCCTACATCATTATGCACAAAAGTAACTTCAGTCCCTATTGCAGAAATGTCACGCCAATTATATTCAGGACCATCAGCATCATTGCTATCAACCCAAATATAACCGTATGCATCAGGTCCACCTGATCCTTCCTCAGGTTGATCATATTCTTTTGTAATATTAAAAACAAGATTTGCTTCTCCTGTATTAGAAATTTCTAATTGTCTTGTATCAGTTCCTCCTTGTAAAAGAACAACATTAAAGCTATCATGATTGAAGTTAGCAATTGGAGGATCTTGTATTATCGATCCTGCTGTTGTAAATTTTAATGCAAGATCATTTTGAAGAGGTATTGCGGCAGTTGGATAAGAATTATTAAATGTATATTCTAGGCCAAAAGTACCTGTATGATCTTCAAGACCAACCGAAGAATACTGTCCATGCTGAGATGGATAAGAACCTGGATTACAATTATTTATAACCTTGTATTGAAAAATGATCTCAGCATCACCGGTTGGAGTTGAATAATAAACAGGATCCAAAATCATTATTTGGAATGTTTCTTCATAATTATTATAATCATTTTGCAAGTGAGACCATTCGACTATAAACATATTGAGATCAGCATCATAATAATAAAATACATTCCCGCTACCTGTTTTCAGATCATCCCAAAATGGAGAGATCATAGGAGAAGGACCTTGAGGTCCGGGAATAGGACTGTTCATAAAAGAAGCCTGAGTGCTTCCACCAGGTGCTACCCATCCATTTGAACATACACTAATCATATTA
>JAGGWC010000218.1 GCA_021157645.1 Candidatus Cloacimonadota bacterium
GGTGTTGTTGCAATGATTCCTAATATTGCTAAACTATCAGATAATATTGGACTTCATGAACAAGATATTTCTAAAGGAAAATTTGCAAATGCATTCAGTATCTATTCAAAACCGAATGAACCAATGATCAATTCATTGCGAATGAGTATCAAAGAGACATATTTAGAATTTAAGCAAAGAGTTGCCGATGGTAGAGGAATTTCCATAGATGATGTTGAACTGATTGCTCAAGGGCAGGTCTGGTCTGCAGAAGATGCATTGCAGAACAAATTAATAGACGAAACAGGAATGATCAGTGATGCAATAAAGAAAGCTGCTGAACTGAGCAACATTGAAGAATACACAATCAAGTATTATCCAAAACAAAAGAATTTCTTTGAAGAGATCATTAGAGATAAATTTGATATAGACATTGCTGAAACTGTGATTTCCAACCAAATCAAAGAAGATAGAGGTATATTGAGAGCCTGGCAATTATTTAAATCAATTAAGAATGATCCTTTGCAGGCAGTTATGCCATTTGAATTAGAAAATTAGAAACCCGATTTAATTTTAATAGAAGGTGGCTTTCGGTCACCTTCTTTTCTATTCTGGAAGAATATAAAGTACTTGACTTATAAAGCTTATAAAAAAATTTGCTTTATAATAAAAATATATTTTTATATAATAATACGGAGGAAAAATGAGAGAGTTTAAAAAGATTTTATTATTGATTGGAATTATTTCGATTTTTGGAACTTCATTACTGGTTGCATCACAAGATCTTTCTGCTCAGGGAAAGAAGAATTTGCGTTCTGCAAATATGCATTTAGGCGGAGGTAGAACAGAGAAAGCACTTCCATTATATGACTTGGTTTTAGAAGAGAATCCAAATCAAATAGATGCACTTAACAATGTAGCTGCTATTTATTATGATATGAAAAAAGATTATCCTCAAGCTCGTGAATATTTCATTAGGCTTATCGATGTGATCAATGGTGTCTTTGCTGAATATGAAGAACTTAAATTAACCGATGAGAAGAAAGCAAAAAAATTCTTTAAAGAGAATATCAAAAAACCTAAATTAGAAGAAAAACTTGAATCTGTTATTCAATTTAGAGATAATTGTTTTACACAAATGATAAATAGTGGAAAATTAAAAATACAATCGGAAGAATTTGATGCTGCAATCGAAATATTTATAAATATTACTGAAATTGTGCCTGATAGTACGATCACATACAGATTAATGGCTTTGTGTTATGAGAAACTGGATGATATGGAAAACTCAAAAAAATACTTTATTAAAACAGCCGAGCTTGATCCAACAGATATTTTTGCAAAACAGAAAATAGCATCACTTTATTTTGATGAAGAGAATTATATTGAATCGGGTAACTGGTATTTAGAGGCTGCAAAAAATGATACTGTAAATACTGGTGACTATTACAATGCTGGACTTGCATATAAGAATGCTGGTAATGATTCTTTATCTTACAATGCTTTCCAAAAAGCGTTAGAGCTCGATCCTGAAAACATGAATATTATTGTTACATTAAGCAATATTGCACTTTCATTAAATGATAATGAAGCATCTACAAAATATCTGCAAATGGCTGTTGATATCGATGCAGCAGATGAAACTATAGATAATCCAATGTATGTTACAACCCTCAGTTATAAATTGTACGGATTAAAGAAATTTGATGAACTCATCAAGTATGCAGAAATGTGGTATAATCTTGATAATTCTTCCAAAGAAGCTGTACAAATGTTGTATAATGCTTCTAATGAACTAAATGACCAAAAGTTGATGGATAAATACAATAAAATATATCAGGAAATGCAATAATTATTCTTGTGCGAAAGTGGCGGAGTTGGTAGACGCGCTGGCCTTAGAAGCCAGTGAGAGAAATCTCGTAGGGGTTCGAGTCCCCTCTTTCGCACCATAATATTTTGAGATTAAGGAGATAAATTGAAAACTAGTATCAAAGAAATCAGTCAATGCGTTAGAGAACTTACAATTACAATTGAATCTGAAAATGTAATAAAAGATTATAATAAAATTGTGAATCAATTCAAAAATTATGTTTCTATTCCAGGTTTTCGTAAAGGTAAGGCTCCTTTTTCAATGATCGAAAAATCATATGGTCCACAGATCAAAGATGAGTTTTATAATCAAAAATTAGGAGATTACTATAAAGAAGCGATCGACACAAAAAAAGAACATCCTATCAACCAGGGTGAAGCTTCTGAATTTGAATGGGAAAAAGGAAATGATCTTATTGTTAAATTCAAGTACGAAGTTATGCCTGAGATCAAAGTAAAAAAATATAAAGGATTAGAGATTCCATTTGAACCGGTTAAGTTCAAGAAAGAGATGGTAGAAGCAACTTTAGATGAATACAGAAATAAAATGGCAACTGAAACTCCAGTTGAAACTGCAGAAATCGGTAATATCATTGATGCTACTTTAAAATTCCTAACAGTAAATGATGAAGTAACAAAAGAAGTAAACAGAGAATTTGTACTTGGTGAAAATCAATATTCTAAATCATTTAATACAAAACTTACAGGTGCTAAAGTAGAAGACAAGATCAAAACAAAGCTCTTTACAAAATCACAGAAATCTGAAGATGCTGATATTGATGATAAAATCAAAGATAGGGATTTTCTTGTGAAAATAAATGCTATCAAAAAGAAAGATATCCCTAAACTTGATGATGATTTTGCTAAGGATCTTGAATATGAATCTTTGAAAGATCTCAATAGCAAAATTGAAATAGAACTCAAAAGCAAAATTAAAGAAGATAATAAGAACAATGCAAAAACTGCAGTTCTTGCTCAGTTAATTGACGAGAACCAATTTGATCTTCCTCAATCTATCGTAAAACAAGTTGCTGAGAATATGGCAAAACCATATGCTGAAACTTATAAAATGGAACTTGATCAATTGACAGGTATGTACATGAGTGTTGCTGAATTCAATCTAAAAGGTCATTATCTTATGGATGAGATTAAGAAGATTGAAGAAATAAAAATTTCCAATGAAGAAAAAGAAGATATAATAAAAACTGCTGCTGATAAATTAAAGATGGATATTGAAAAGTACAAAAAAATATATAAGAATCAAATAGAAAGCAATGATTTTACTTATGAAGCAGAAGAAGATAAAATAATTGAACTTATTACTAAAAATTCAAAATTTGTAGCATTACCAAAAGAAACTAAGAAGACAACCAAGAAATAATTTCAGGGAGTTATTATGGCATACGTACCAATCGTAGTTGAGCAGAATGGAAAAGTTGAAAGAGCATATGATATTTATTCTCGTCTTTTAAAAGACAGAATTATCTTTGTAGGTTCACCAATTGATTATAATGTTGCTAACGTTGTAATAGCACAGCTTTTACATCTTGAAGCAGAAGATCCTGACAAAGATATTTTTATGTACATTAATAGCCCCGGCGGTTCTGTATCTGCAGGACTTGCTATTTATGATACAATGCAGTATATTAGACCTGATGTTTCTACGATATGTATCGGACAAGCTTCCAGTATGGGTGCTTTTCTTTTAGCCGCAGGTGTAAAAAGTAAAAGATTTGCCCTTCCAAATTGCAGGATAATGATACATCAACCTTTGGGCGGAGTTCAAGGACAAGCTTCTGATATAGAAATTCAGACACAAGAAATTCTGCACTTAAAAAAATTACTAAATAACCTTCTCCATAAACATACTGAACAACCTTTAAAAAGAATTGAAAAAGATACTGATCGTAATTTCTTTATGAGTCCTGAAGAAGCGCAGCAATACGGAATTATTGATGAAGTAATTTCAACAAGAAAAGATTCAATTTTAGCATTAAAATCAGGAGAGTAGATGGAACAAGAAAACAAGTGTTCATTCTGCGGTAGATCTGAAACTGAAACAAAATATCTTATAAAAGGAATAAGTGGGAATATTTGCGGAGAATGCATCAAAATGTGTTCCACGATCATTGAATCTGAATTCCAAAAAAAGGAAATGGATCACTTTATCTTGCCTACACCAAGAGAAATCCATGAACTTCTAAATCAATATGTAATCAGACAGGAAAAAGCAAAGAAGATAATTTCCGTTTCTGTATATAATCATTATAAAAGAATTTTCAAGCAAGATCCAAAAAGTGATATTGATATTGAGAAAAGCAACATCCTGATGATCGGACCTACTGGTTCAGGTAAAACACTAATTGCTCAAACACTTGCAAAAATTCTGAAAGTTCCTTTTGCTATTGCTGATGCTACAACATTAACCGAAGCCGGCTACGTTGGTGAAGATGTAGAAAATATTCTTGTTAGACTTCTTCAAAATGCAAATTATGATGTATCAAAAGCTGAGAAAGGAATTATCTATATTGATGAACTTGATAAGATCGCCAGAAAATCGGAAACTCCTTCAATAACCAGGGATGTTTCAGGTGAAGGTGTGCAACAAGCCTTACTCAAAATACTGGAAGGTGCAAAAGTAAATGTTCCTCCAAAAGGCGGCAGAAAGCATCCGCAACAGGAATTTATCGAGATGGATACAAAAAATATCCTGTTTATTGTAGGCGGTGCATTTTTCGGATTAGATAAAGTTATCCAAAATAGACTAAAGAAAAAAGCTGTCGGATTTGATGCAGATATAATTTCTCAAAAGGATATTGATCCCGATTTCTTTAGTAAGACAATTCCAAACGATCTTGTAAAATATGGACTGATCCCTGAATTGGTCGGACGTATTCCGGTAATATCTTCATTACATGAACTTGATGAAGAAGCTCTTATTGCAATCCTCACCAAGCCTAAAAATGCTATTTGCAAACAATACTCTAAGTTATTTGAAATTGAAAACGTGAAACTTGATTTTGGAATTGATGCTCTTAAAGA
>JAGGWC010000092.1 GCA_021157645.1 Candidatus Cloacimonadota bacterium
AGAATTAAGGTTCTGCAAAATTGGGAAATTTATGTCTTTCTGAGGAAGAACTTACAATGGCATTCGACGAAGAATCTCATTATAAGCTGAGATCCTTCCTAAGAGCAACGTGCAAGATTCGTCAGGATGACAAAGACACTCTATTATGCAGAATTCATTTAGAAAGAACTTTAAATAAAACAACTTGCACAATTGAATTCACAAAATATTTTTGTGAAAGTTAAAAAGAAAGGGTGTTAGTAAAATGTAACATGGATACTCTTGTCCGTGCAAGAAAGCAGTAGAAACTACATAAGTTATTGCCTCACGAACTGGAGAATTAGTAAGAAGAGATTTAGTAAGAGAGAAAATATGATCGGAACATCTATAAACGTAGGCACAATAATCGTTGGCAGTGTTATTGGATTAATCCTGCATACACGACTCTCCAAACGATTTACTGAAGTTGCTTTTCAAGGAATTGGTATTTTTACAATCTTTTTGGGAATTGCAATGGCTCTCAAATCAGATGCTTATTTGCTTATTGTGTTAAGCTTGATCTCGGGTTCTCTGCTTGGAGAAGCTCTCAATATTAAAGCTTGGATGGATGGATTTGCTGAAAAACTGAAAGCAAAATTGAAATCCAAAAATGACAAATTTTCGGAAGGATTAGTCACTGCTTTCCTGCTTTTCTGCATGGGTTCAATGACAATTTTGGGAGCTATCGAAGAAGGATTAGGCGGTAAGCCTAATCTTCTACTTACTAAAGCGATCATGGATGGATTCGGTTCTATCGCTCTCTCTTCTGCTTTAGGAATTGGTGTAATGTTCTCTGTAATTCCACTATTTATCTATCAAGGTGGACTTACTTTACTTACTTCTGTTTTTGGAGATTATTTTAGTGAGATCTACATCAATAATCTCTCTTCTGTTGGAGGTATTCTACTCATCGGACTTGGTCTGCGTATTTTAGAGGTCAAAACAAATCAAAGTATTGAACATGCTGCCAGCATTATTGATAATCTTACTTCTAACATGGATTAAAAGTCTGTTATGATTAAATACATTCCACTAAATCAAAACATAATACAATCAACTTTAAAGGAACTCAATTCAGGCAAATACCTTCTGCTCTTCCCCACTCGTAAAAGTAAACAGGAAGCACAAAAATTGTATCAACCGGATTGGGATTTCAGCGAACATAAATTCTTGACGATGGATGAATGGAAAGACGAGATATTCCATTCCAAACTACCAATATTAAAAGAAGAAAAACGAACTTTAATGTTCTATAAAGCACTTTCAAAAGATAATAAAGATTTCTTTAGAATTAAAACTTATTCTCAATCAATCGAGCTGGCAAACAAATTTTTCAATTTATGGGAAGAAATTGCTGAGGAAATGATATCTGAAGATGACATCAATGAGATTCTTTTTTCTAAAAATACTGCAAATGATTGGCAACTTAATACATTTAAACAGCTCCAACAGATAAAAGAACAATATTGTGAACTTCTGCAAAAAGAACAATTTTCTGACACAATATTATTACGTGAAATAAATGATCTACAGTTTGAATTGAATTTTGATAAGATCATCGTCGTGAATCAGTTTTATTTTACAGAACGTGAAAAGACTATTTTACATAAACTTGATGAGAAAGTTTTGGTATATTTACAGGTCACACCGGAATTCTACAATGAAGAAGAGTTGGCTTTCAAAGAGAATTTCGATGCGAGTGTTTTACAAACAGTTTTAAGGAATAAGATAAAAGTTGTTACAGCATCAGAACAATTCCAAATGATCGGAGATTTACTTTCTACTATCGATCTCCAACAGAAAAATACGATCATCGATTTCAGATTCAATTCCTATTCTTATGCTAGTTTTTTATCACGAGAGTTTTATTCAATCTCCAACACCCTCCCATTTTCAGGGACTGGTTTATTTAGATTCTTTCAAACTTTGCAGGATATTCTTCATTCAATTGTCTGGGAAGGAACTCCCTTTTTATTATCTCTTCAGGAATTGTTAAATGCTGCTCTTTCAGATGATTTCTTAGAAATTTTTGAGGAAGATAAAACAAAGCGTGAGCAGATAAGAACATTCCTTTTCAAATGCATCGATACCGATATTCAATATCTCGATCTGGATTATTTCACAAAACACGGAAAGGAATTCAGGGATGTATTTGAGAAGATATTCATTCTATTAGTTAAACTTAGAGAAATTAATAGCATAGCAGCTCTTATTGATTTCATTGAGAACAATATTAATATTGAAAAATTGACTGAAAAAGAAAATGGAAAAACCGACATTCTTAAAGTATTTTATGAGCTTCTTTCGGATTTTACTTCTATCGAGCAGATTGGATTGATAACGGATTGGAACAAGATATTCCCACGCAATATTTCAGCAAATTTATGGCAGCTATTCTTAGATTACATGAAACCCAAACAGATTAAATTCACTTTAGGAAATCAATCTGATAATCGAGTTCAAATCACTTCATTACAAGATACTAGAAATCTGCATTTTGAAAACGTTTATATTTTGAATGCAATCGAGGGAATACTTCCAGCGGCAAAACATACTCAATTCTTATTCTCCGAAAACCAGAGAAAAAAACTTTCACTCAAAACTTATGAAGACATCAAACTTCGTGATAAATATTATTTCTATCGTCTTCTTGCAACTTCTGGTAATGTTACAGTTTTCACGCGTACAAATTTAGAAGAAAACATTGAAGTAAGCTCTTTTATAGAAGAGTTGAAATTATTCGATCTGATCGAAGAAATTGAATTTTCCAAAACCAATTTGTATCGGCACATTTTTAATTCATTACTGAAAAAAAATAATTATCCTCTTCCTGATCAATATACAATTTCTGCTGATTTCTTTTCCATTCCATTTGATAGATCCGATCTGAAAAATAATGAACTCAATCTTAGCTTTTACAAATGGGAAAAACTTAAAAAAGACTCGTTTACATTCTACCTTGAATTCATAGCAAATTTGAAAAAACGAGATCCTGCCCTCTCACAGGATTTCAGTAATAAACTAATTGGAACTATTTCACATAGTGTGTTCACAATGATCTGGGAACGCCTGATAGAAGTTTTTCAAGGGAATAAACTACATCATAATTTTGTGTTTAACACCAAACAATATGTAGATCAAGCAATTGAACATTTTATCAAATATAAAATGAAATACATCTCTCC
>JAGGWC010000105.1 GCA_021157645.1 Candidatus Cloacimonadota bacterium
ATTAAGTGTAGAATATTATCCTAATAAAATTGTAAATAGGAAAAAACAAGAAGAAAAAATTCAAAATTCTGTTATTACTCCACTAATGAAAAATAGTTATGTTTCACATTTATATATTTACGGACCAAGTGGTTCTGGTAAGACATTTGTTACAAGAAAGATATTTGAGAAACATTATGAAGAAATTAAGAAACGTCAGCCAACTTATGAATATGTTTATGTTTGTGGATTATTTGCTAATAGTGAACATTCTTTTTATATCTCAGTATTAAAACAATTAAGTAAGTATTTTCCTATTGAAATTAATGGAAGAAAATATAATAAAATAAATCAAACAGGTTGGTCAAATCAGCAATTTAGAGAAGTATTATATGAACTTGTTGAAAATAATAATCTTAAATTAGTAATAGTGTTTGATGAAATAGATAAATTAATTCTTAGAGAAAAAGATGATATGTTTTTAAATAGTATGTTTAGAGTTAATTCTGAAAGATTAAGAGCTGGAAAGATTCATTTTATAGCAATTTCAAATTCTTTAGAAGTTGAGAAATATTTTGGGACTTCTCTTAATTCGATAATGGGAGGATGTAAACTTCACTTTCCAGGATATTCTGTACAAGATATATTTGATATACTTCACTTATTTGCTAAAGAATCTCTCAAAGAAGGTACCTATTCTGACGAAATACTATCTAAAATAGCAGAATATAGTGGTTCATTCTCTCAAGATGTAAGACGAGCAATAGGTATACTTAAGATTTCAGCAGAAAATGCAGTAGATAAGATAACTGAAGAAGATGTAAATAAAGGAATAGAAGAATATGATAAAGAAACTATAAAAACAGAACTTCTTTCTATGAATTATCATCAGCAAAAAATAATATATAGCATTGCTTATTTATCTATACAAATTCATGAACAACAAAAAGAAAAACAATATAAAATTATTCCATCTCCTGAATCTGAAGTTACTGTAAATAATGTATATAATATTTATTCTCGTATTTGTAATAGTACAAGTGTGTCCCCAAAATCTAAAAGTACAGTTAGGAGAATATTAGAAGATTTTAAACAAAAAGGATTCATAAATATGCAATTAAAATATTTTGGAAGACGAGGAGTATCTACAGTTATTTCTTTGAATAGTTCAGAAGAGTTGATTGTAGAAATATTAGATAGTGATGAGAACAAATGGGGAGAGATATTAAAGAAACAAGAAGAGATAGAAGAAAATGAGCGTATTTGAGGTGAATAATAAGAATGTATGATGAGTTAATAAATAATAGAAATCAATTAGCAGAAATAAGAAGGTACATAGATGTGTATATGAAAAAAATAGGAACACTTCAAGTACGTTGCCCAAAATGTGGAACAGTACAAGCTACAACTACGCCTAGAGAAAAAGTATGTATATCTTGTCATAAAACATTTAGTATCTTTCCTACAAGACAGTCAGCCAGAATCGCAGATACAGACGCAATGAAAGCAAGAAGACCTTTAATTATAAATTTAGCAGTATGGGTTAGGAGAGAAAGACAAAAATTAATTGTTAAGAGAAAAATAGAAAATAGAATAAAATTTGTTCAAGAAAAGAACAAAGAATATGCTAGAAAATATGGAGAGTAATTAAAATATAAAAGATGAGAGAAATACTGAAGTTCAAAAAAGAGCTAATTGAAGCAATGATTAAAAGAGAAGTAATCCCTTTTAAGAAAAGAGTTGACAGATTAATGGCTTCAGCTAATAATCTAACAGAAGAAAAACGGAAGGAAATATTAGATGAAATTAAAGATGAATAAGTTAAAAGAAAAGATACACTATCTTGAAATTATTAAGTTAAGATTTGGAGGCACAACTAAGAGCTTAACAAAGCTTATAGAAGCATACAAAAAGAAAGAGAATGAAAAAAGAAAATCAAACTAATGTCTTCTCAAGTATAGGAAGAATAGTAGCTGGAAGCTATTATGATATGCAAGAGATTAGAATATCTACATTAAATAGGATTAGAGATGTAATAAGAAAGAAAGCAGAAAACATTGGATTTAAAGAAGTTGAGAAAAAAAAGAAAAAGAAAACAAATATAGAAAAATATACTGACAAACAATTAATAGAAATTCTTCCTAAGTTAGATTATACTAAAGAAGAAATAAATTACATTAAAAGATGTTTTGACTTGGCTGATGAAAGTACCAAACTAGAAAACAAATATAAAAGAGCTATGCTTGAATTTGTAAACAATGAACTAATATACACAGAGTTTTTAAAAAAGATTAAAGGTATTGGACCAGTATTATCTGCCAATTTAATTAAAGAATTTGGCTATTGTGAAAATTATGACAATGTAGCTAAGTTATGGGCACATACAGGAAATCATGTAGTTGAAGGAATAGCTCCAAAAAAGAGAAAAGGAAAAGATATAACTTTTAGTCCAAGACTAAGAACACTTACTTGGAAATTAAGTGATTGTTTAATGAAAAGTAATCATGGAATTTATAGAGATATTTATGATAATGAAAAAGAGAAACAGCTTACAATAAAATATAAGCAAGGAGAGTTATTAAAGAAGTATGGAAAACCATACAAGAAAGAAGATGTAACTTTAAAGAAATTACACGCACATAATAGAGCCTTAAGAAAAATGAGAAAATTGTTCTTAGCTCATTACTGGGCTTGTGCAAGGGAATTAAAAGGTCTAGATACAAGAGAACCATATGTAAAAGAAAAGCTAGGTCATAAAAATATAATCACATGGAAACAAGCAATTGTAAAGGAAAAATGAACTATTATATATATGAAATCCATCTAATTGGTGTGAACCGTCTCGAGGTTGAAACCCAAAAAAAGTATGTGAGCCAAAATTGTGATGAAAACCTCTACGTAATTGCGAACCATAGATTTTATGAAGTTCATCAAATATTTGTGAACCACCATATATTTGAAATCCATTAACAAGATGTGAGTCAAAGAATTTAAAAATGAAAAAAAGAACAAGATGTGACATATGTGGAAAGAGATTAAGAAAGATATACTTTATAGAAGACTTAGGAGTATGCTCTACTTGCTATAGACGATATGGACACAACATAGGAGAAATTCCACCATATAAACAAGGAAAGCATTTTTCCAGCAAGATATTTAGAGACTTTTGGACATATTCTCATGAAAAGTTACTCAATAAAGTGTTTACACATACAGATAGAATAAGAAATAAAATAGAAGCAAGATATTACTATAATAAACGTAAAGAGAAAAAGAGCAATACTGATAATGAGAGAAAGTCGTTAAGCTAATTAGTTTGGTGTAGCGTCCCTTGGGAACGTAAGCTAAACTTGCAGAAATGCGCTGTTTAACGACCTCTAAACCAAAATGAAAAAATATATAAATCAGTAATGCTTATATAAGACCCATAAAAAGTTAAAATAACATATTACATTCAAAATGCAAGAAAGAACATATGCGGTAAAATGCCCACATTGTGGAACTAAAAGAATTGTACGTGAAGCAAATACTTCTAAGTTGATTAAATGTTATCATTGTAATCTAGAAGCACCTTTTAAGTATTGGATAATTTTAGGAACATATTTAGAAGGTATTCCAGAAGAAGTAGATTAAAGTTAAAGGTGAAAAAAATGAATATTGAAGAAGAAAAAGAAAGATTAAATAAATTATATAACAAAACAGAAACAATACCACCAGAAAAACCAAGAGTTCAACAACAACCATTTCCACAACAGCAATATTACCCACCGCAACCAACATATCCAGTACAACAGCCAATATATCCTCCACAATATCCTAGAGAACTAGATTATGGGAGAAGTTCAAATTTAAGAGATATTCTTAAACTTGCAGACAGAATTGAAGAAAACAAAAGAATTAATCAAAAGTGGTTTAAGATTATAGCAGCATTAGTATTCTTAGTTATTTTATTGATATTAATAAGTACTAACATGCTTCCTTTAGGATAGAGGTAAAAATGGATAATAAAGATAAGTTAGAAAAAATAAAAAAAGAAATAAAAGAATTAGATACAGACACCATTTTAGTTAAACCAACTACATTTGATGAAGTTAAAATAGGTGATAAAGTATTTGGAACATATGATGCCTATTTTGGAGAAACTGTATTTATAGGTTTTGTTTTAAATAAAAGAAGACAATTAATTACAAGAAGACAACTGTTCATTCTTTCACCTATAGATAATATAGACACAGGTATGACATATTTTGTAGCATACAAAGATAATATCATTAAATTATATAAATTATGCAAATAAATTTTGATAAATGGAAAGGTAAGACTGCAAAGATAGATACCTGGCACATATTCCAACGAACTACTAAATTAAGACCAAAGCCAACATGGTTTTGTAAATTACATACAGAAGTACTAGAAATAGTTGATGGAAATGAAATTACAGCATCTCGTTTATTTCAATTACGAACACCCAACTCATGGTCTATAACTTCCAACTTACAAAAAGTACTTAACCATTATAAAGTTAAAACAATAAAAGAACTTATTGGAAAAGAAGTGATAATAACTGTTAAAGAAAACCCTAAGTGGTTGGAGTGGAAAGTGAAATGAGCAAGAAGTGGATAATATTAATAGTAGCAGTATTAATAATTGGTGTAATTTATTATAAGCCAGAAATAGTAGATGCACCTATTGGAAATTCCATTGATTCTCTTACGAACAAATTATTTAAATTCTTAGACTACAGAAATGATATTCCTGAAAATACAACTCCACACAATTATACTTACATACCTAAAAAAACCACAGAACCAATAAGTATTGCTTGTTGGAATTTACAGGCATTTGGGAAAACTAAAGCATCAAATGATAATTTATTATATTATTATGCAAACAAATTAGACGATTATGATATTTTTGTAGTTCAAGAAATAAGAGATTCTTCAGGAGAAGCTATTGAAAAGTTAGCTTCAAAATTACCAACTTATAATTATATTATAACAAAGAGGGCAGGAAGTACAAGTGTTAAAGAGCAAGAAGCATTATTTTATAATTCAAGGGTAAATCTCACTCAGTATACAGACTGGACAGACATTAAAGCTAGTGAATTTGAAAGACCTCCATTAGAAGCAAGGTTCAAAGCAGATAACTGGACATTTACAATTTATTCTCTTCATATAGACCCAGACAATGCTGAAAGAGAAATGATTTATCTTGAAAGAATGGCTTCGAATAATATTGGAGACACAATTGTAATTGGAGATTTAAATGCAGATTATCCTTACTATCCTGAAAAAAAGAACTTTTTAGATTGGAATTGGGTTATAAATGATTCTGTAGATACTACAGTTTCAGATATTGATGCTACATATGATAGAATAATTATAGATAAAGAAGCTGAAAATAATTTAATCTCTGGAGGGGTTATGACAGATGTTATAAGTAGCCAGAGCGACCATTATTTAATTTATGCTACATTCAACTCAAAAGTACCATAATGAATATATATTCAAAATGAAAAATATAAGTAAATTAGTTTGGGGAATAATAACATTAGAAATAATTGTAGGCATATTGCTTATATTCCTCATTTCAAAATGAATGAAGAAGAAATAAAATATTTAAAAGAACACCCAAAAGAATATTGGAAAGAATGTTTAAAATTAAGAAAAATAGGTAGAGAAAAAGCAAAAGAAATTACTGAAGAAGGAAAAAATGAATAAAACATTAAATACAAAAGATGAAGAAAGTATGTATAATGCTTTTGTTAAAATAGGTCAAATTGAAATTGAAATTCATAGGCATAAAAAGAGAATAGAAGAATTAGAAAAAAGAAAATCAGATTTAATTAAAATTTACAAGTAAAATGAGATTAATACATCAAGCAGCGAAGGTAGTCCTAGCAGTACAAGCTAAGACAGTAATTAATCCTAAGACTCAAAGAGAGCTATTTAAATGGACTGGAAAGAAACTCCCACCATTATCTTATTTTAGATTTAGACCATATATTATCCCAGCATTCCAGAGCAATAAACCAATTAATATTTCATTAATAGAAGATTATAGAGATTTAAGAAAAGAGTTTGGATTGATAATAGTTTCAAAACCAGTTAGGAATAAATGGTTTAAGAATCAAAAAGTTAGATATATCTTAACATCAAAAAAATTACCAAGAGGATATGTATGTACATCAATACCTAGAGATGTAAAAGTACAATATGATAAAGCAAATAATAGAATAAGATTAGTAGGTCGAAATGTATCTCCAAGTGCTATAGGTCCTTGGGTATATTTAGACGAGGAGGAAATATAAAATGAAAGCAATATTATACATTGAAAATGAAGATGAATTAAAGAAAGTTGTAAAGTTTTTAGAAGAAGATAAAGTATTTGTAAAAGAACCTAAAGATAATCCTAAAACTAAACCTAAAGATAAACTTAAAAAATCTAATGCTGGAAGGAAGAGCGTGGGTGAAATAGTTAAAGAATGGTTTGAAGTAAATAAGCCAATAGAATTTCAAATTCCAGCAGTAGCAGATATGCTAGGATTAAGTTCTCCTACTATTGCTAAATACTTCCCTAGAAAAGAATACAGGTATATTGAATCTAGAAGGACATGGGTTAGAAGATGAGTTTCATATATGATGAACCAGAAAAGATAAAGAAAATATACATAAAGGAACTGCCAGTTCTAATTAATGAAAGTAATGAGTTGGTTTGTATTCCACATTCTCCAGATAAGCCAGTTATAGGTGTAGTAGGACAAAGGTCTTCTGGTAAGTCGTTTTTAGCACATGGGATAATAGATAGAATTTATTGGTACTGGGGAGAACCACTTATTAGTATGAATGATTTAACTCATGAATCTTATATTTGGTCTACACGAAATAAGATGAAAGCTCAAGTTAAAATACTTGAGAAATATGGTGAAAAACCTATGCCATTACCAATAGCATATATTTATCCTTATTTTAAAGGATTTAAGCCACCTGAACATGAATACATCTCTATGAGTATTCCATTTGAAGATTTTTTGAAGAACTCTCCATACTTTTTAAGATTAAAGCAATCTGAAAAATATTTAGATTTGAATTTAAGATACATTATAGATTGCAAAACTCCAGAAGAGATTCAAGATATTTTATTAGATAAAATAAAAAATAGAAGCATTGTAAATACAATAATGGCTTCTATGTATAGATATTTAAATCAAGAGATAACTGATTTCAATTCTCCAGCACCAGCATATTTAGACATAAGCAATACTTCTGATTTTGATGCTATGTCTGATTTTGAAGGAATGCAATATGACTTAAAGGAACATCCAGTATCAAAGCGAGAATATGGTCCTGTTAAAATGACTGAAGAAGAAAAAGAATTTATATATTCTGAATTCAAAGATAATAAAATTATAAGGGATTTTTCAAGTGTTGATTTTGATAAAACCAAATCCTATTATTGGTTATATCGCTCAAGGTATAATCCTTTATTAGCTTTAGTTAGACAGAATTTAGTTCCAGTAATAAATACAGAACAGCTCTTATCTAAACCTTATTTCCATCCATATATGTATTATTTACTTGATACTATAATTCATAATCAATCAAGAGACTATTATTTCGAATCTCATAAAATTCCAATATGGATACATCT
Source organism: Candidatus Cloacimonadota bacterium (assembly GCA_021157645.1). Classification (GTDB taxonomy): domain Bacteria; phylum Cloacimonadota; class Cloacimonadia; order Cloacimonadales; family TCS61; genus Tenebribacter. The sequence continues at coordinate 7,630 of JAGGWC010000105.1, forward strand.
TGAGGAAGTTACGAGAATAGCTTCAACACAATTAAAAGAAAAGACATCCCAAAAGCTAATTGAAATAGCTCAAACAGGAAGACCATTAAGAATGGGAATGATATATGTAACTCAAGATTATAATAAAGTGGATACAATTATGCGTTCACAAACTACTTATTTATTTACTTTCAGGTTCAAAGATAAATCTCAAGCATCTCAAATTAAATCAGATATGGGTCTTGCAGAATATGAAGAAGACGAAATTCTTCATTTAAAGAAGCATCAAGTATTTGCTTCTACAACAGACCATTTTGTAATATACTCTCCAGATGGAACAAGATACACTACAGATAAAAGCCAGAAAGGAAGGTCTTTACCGCCCCTTTCGCAACACAAATCTCCTGGAGCTGGGTGATAAAATGAAATATAAAATAGCTATTTTAGCAATACTCTCAATAGCCTTATTAGTGCCTACAGTAAGTGCTAATTTGGTCTGTACTTGGGAGGATAATACAACCTATACATGTAATGGAACAGTGACTACAGATAATACTTCAGAAGTTATATGCACTAATCTCGAAGACCTAAATATAACTGGTTCAGATTCTTGGTTAAAATCAGAGCTAACTGATTATAGAAATCTTTGGCAAGAGTGTCTTACATCAAATAAAAAACCAGAAGATTATATCCCTACCAGAGAAGAAGTAATCAGTTCTTCATACTATGTTGATTTGAATAAACAATATGAAGACTTGAAATCAGAGTATAATTCATATAAGATGAATTCAGTTTCTAATTCACAATATAATTCCTGTAGAGAAGATTTGAATAGATGTAATAATGACTTAAATCAAAAAGGAGGAATCCAATGGACTCAAGTTCTCGGAGGTGCAGCTGCAGCAATATTAGGTATGATGATGTGGGGAAAGAACCCTAAAGATTTATTAGGCGGAAATAAAAAAACACCACAACCAGATGTAATTCGAGAGTTTGGTCCAGGACATTTATAAAATGGTAGAAGAATTAAGAGTACCAAGGTTTCCTTGGCTATATTTTGGAGATGGAACAGTAGCCCAATTATTAAACCATAAAGTAGATATAGATAGTGATGGTACAGAAATAGTAGTATTGCGGTTTAAGCCGACCCAAGCACTGAAACAAAAGTATTCAATAAAACCTGAAGAATTGGATATGGATGGAGCTATTACTAAAAAGTATCCAAAGGAATTCTTTGTAGCAGGGGATAGAACAGACCCAATATGGAGTGCTTGGTTTTTAGAATGTAATTACTTAGGTCAAGAAACAGAATTAAGCAACAGACGAATTGACTTGCTTACAATGATAAGAGGTTATAAGAAATACATAGCTACATTAAAAGCAGAGTTAGCATTTATGCATGACACATTAAGAAAAGCAAGGTCTGAGATTCCAGAATGGGCAAGAACATATACTGAAATTCAAAAAGCAATAACTCCGAAGAGAGACAGAGGAGATGAAGATGAAAAAAATCCATATGCTCCACCATATGAGGATTGATTAAAATGAAAGAAAAAATTATAGATATAAAAGATATTATGAAGAAGATAGATATAGATGACTTAAAATCAAATCCAATACATGCATATCTCTTTCAGTACAACAGTATATTAAAGAGCATTTCTTACAGCGTAAAAAACATAGCTGGAAAACCAGTAAATCTAAATTCTGGAGAGACAACATACTCTGAAATAAACAAACTGAAAAAGAAAATAAGAGAAGGAAATGAAGTTCCTTATCTTCCAGAACTGTCTTATTGGAGAGCTGCAATGCAATTACTTAAACTACAGGAACAGCTTTTAGGTCTCAAGGACGAGATAATTAAAGCAGCTACAAACACAATAGGAAATGTCTATCTCTACTTAATGGAAAATAAGGACTTCTTTCCGAAAGTTGCAGATAAAATAAAAAATGAAAAAAAGGAGGTGAGTAAGCCTGGAAAGGACTTCCGAGAGCTTCCCGAAGAGTCGTTGGAGGATGTCGACGACCTCTTGGAGGAAGACTAAAATCGGCATAGGGAGGTTAAATGGATAAAAGAGTGTCCAAAGGAAATGTAGGTTATGAATTAATATTCAAAATGCTATTAGACTATTTGGTTAACTAATATGCTATTTGGTTAACTAATATGCTATTTGGTTAACTAATATGCTATTTGGTTATGTAAATTTAAAAATGAAAAGAGGAGAGTAATATGAAACTTGATAAGAAAAAAGAAAAAGAAGAAAAAGAGAAGAATAAAAAAGGAAACTATAAAGTTTGTAAATATTGCGGAGCTAGGATGTATAAAAAAGATATGACTCCTGCAGCGTGGGCTAAAAAGAAATTTTGTTCTGAAGAACACAAAAACAAATATTACTACTGGATTCAAAATAAAAAGAAAGAAGAGAGAGATAAATTTAAAGAAAAATTTGAAATTCAAGGAATTAAAGAAATAAATAAATTACGAGATAATAAACCGATACCTTTTGAGTCACCATTATTTAAAAAAATGAGTGTTCAATTACCTACGAAATATCATAAGACAATGAAAACATTTACAAATTTTAAAAGTGTAATGGTTTATATTTCACCACAAATAAATGTTAGAGATTTTTCAACAAAATTACACATTTCGGTAAGAGTTCTCGTAAGAGGTTATTGGGCTTACGCATCTGTATTTAATATTTCAGAGAAGAACCTAATAAAATTTCTAAAAGCAATGAAAGAATATAAGGAAAAAGTAAAGAATGCTAAAGGTAAAATAAAAATAAATGAAAGGGGAGTTATTTTAGAAGTATAAGAGGTCAAAATGGAAGAATATGAAGAAGAGGACGAATGGTCGGACAGAAACGCAATTATATTGAGAAAACCGAAAATTTGTCCTACATGTGGTAAGGAGGATTTGGGAATTGGTGATTGGCTTAATCTTATTTTTTACAAACTTGAAGAAAGAGATTCATTTGTTTTAAAAGCCAATAAACAAAATCTTCCTATAGCTGAAAGACTAATAAGAATGTTGAGTATAGTTGGAGTTGTAGTAGTTGATAGAAAAAAAGAAGTTAAAAAGTTGAAATATCATGGATATAAGTCAAAGAATATTAAAGACTATATAACAGAAATTACAATTATTAAATTTGAAAAAATGCCACAAATAAAAGGACTGGAGAAATTAAGATAGATGGCATATGAATCTGAACTTGAGCAACAGAGAATTCATGAACAAGTAGAAAAAGAAAGAACAAAACCAAGCTTATTGAGTAAAATTAGCTATACTCAAATTTTGTTTTTTATAGGTATTATTGCATTTATCTTTTTTTATATTACTTCAGGTGGTAAGAATGTAGAATATGTTTACTTTTTATTATTACTTATGGTTTTATTAGTTCTTGCTAATTTGAAGAAAAATGTAGACAGAAAACTTACAGAAGAAGAAGCAAGAGCCATAGCTTATGCTTGGTTAAAGAATAGACAAAAGACAGTTCCTGGATTTATACAAGGAACTATTTTATTTCCAGGACCAGCTAAAGAGCATACATTTCAACATGAACCAGACTATTGGGAATTTTATGTACAAATACGAGATTTAGATTATAGAACACATAAATATTCTGTTGCAGTTTATTCAATAGGTAATTGGATTGGGCATATTAAACACTTTAGACCTAGACCTGGCGGTTGGACAGGAGAAGAATCTCCAGACTTATTCAAGATATATGTTCCTAGAGATTCAAAAATGCCTTATAATCCCCCTAGACAACAATTTAAAAAAATAAGAGGGTGGTGGAGTTAAAATGGAAAAAGAAGAATTAAAAATATTTTTGAAATATGTATTTACAAAACCAATACAAGATTTTATTGCAGTATTACGTAAACCTAGCAACTGGTATACTATTTTACTAGTATTTGCAGTGTTTACTTTAATAAATGCATATATTAGAGCAGGATATGTTATTTCTAAAATGAAAATTCCATTCCATGTTTTTCTAGTATATTTAATGCTATTTGTAGTTGTAGCATTGTATAAAGAATGGATTGGTGGAAAATGGAAGCATGAATTAAGGAAGAAATATTTAGAAGAATTAGAGAAAAAACGAAAAATATTTAAATGATGAATGTTCATAATTACCCCTATAAAGCATTGATAGCTTGATGCGATGTGGTTTTTAAAGTCAAAAAGCAACCAACCGCACCCTTATTCTTAAATTTTATAGACATTGCTGTAATACAAGCTTGAGCTTTAAGATTAGGTGAAAAGATAAAAATGGCAAACAAGAATTCTAGCTTGTTGCTACTAGGAGCAATAATTATTATTGCATTTTTAGCAACAGGTGGAAAATTAGGCGGACTTTTTTCCGCAGCTGACACAAACATTGGCGACACTGGAAGTACAGACACTGGGACTACTGATGTAACACCAACACACTGTGAAGGAATTTCAAGCGTAAAACTATTATACGACGATAAAGATGCTTACAAATTAGGAACAGACCCTGGAAGCGTATTGACGATATATGACCCAATTGCTATGACTGTAGCAGACGATGCAACAAGTACAACAGGTCCTACATTAACTGAATATAAAGCATTAGCAGGAGATAATGCAGGAACTCCAAGTTCTACATATTTTGCAAAAGAATTAGACTTTGAAACAGGTTGTGATGATATACATATTCAACCTAAATTATACAAAGCAGGAGCACCTACATTAACATTTGTAAACGACAATGGAATTACACAAAATTCAGATACTAATGATGAAGCAATGGATGCTAGTTCTTCATATACTCCAGAATTAACTATTAAAGCACCAGCTGATGAATGTTCAAGTGTATACGGAGCATATGTAGTAGCTGAATATGATGCAACATATATTAAATCTGTTACACCTGTTAGTGGATTAACTGATGCAGACGTAGGAGTATACATAGCACACACTACAAATCAATCAGAAAGTGGAAATGACTTTGACCAATATAAAGTAATGAAATATTCTGGAAAATTATGTGACGGAGCAAAAGATACTGTATCTTTCAAAGTTGAAACAACTTCATCAACACCTGGAGAAGATGCAGGAAACATACAAGTATATTGGTTACCAATAAACAAAGACTTAAATGCAGATACTTATGCATTAATAACTGGAATATACGACGAAGATAACAACGCTATATACATTGGAAACACAAGTGCTTACTACTACGGTGCATAAATAAACAATTGAGGGCTTTTAGCCCTTTTTTTATTTATATATAAAATGGTACATTTAGTACAAGAAAAAAGCACTCCTATATTCATCCTTCTCTCACTTATTTTAATATTCTTATTAATTAATTATGATGCGTCAGTATCAATCCCATATATTAGTATTGCATTACTTAATTTAATGATTTATTTCGCATATAATAGGTTCAAATTGTCTTTTGATAAGAATGTAAATTGGCTTCATGCAACTATGTTGGGTGTGATAGTTACAGCAGCATTTATTTTAGTTATGAATGTTCTCGGTAAATTTCTTATGCCTTCATCAATTATTACCCCTTTTTCAGTTATAGAAGTTATGGCTTCTCAATTACCCAGACCATTATTATCTCAATCTTTGTTCTTTACATGGTTAAGTGTAGGAGTAATATTTCCTATACTTGAAACTGACTTCTTCTTTGGAAGAATATTAGATGTACTTGCTACCCGATTTAAAGTAGCATTAAATTATGATTTTTCAAATCGTAAAACTTGGATGTTAATCTTTTTAGTATCTTCATTATTTGCAATATTTCATGTAACTGCTAAAAGAGGAAATTTAGATATTGGATTATTATTTACATTTATATTTGGAATAATCAGTTGTTGGATGGTTTTAAAGTATAAGCGTACAGCTGAAGCGGTAATGTTTCATGTCATAGCAAATACTACATATCTAGTATTTGCAAATCTAGCAATAATACAAGCAGCTCTACATTAATCATACTCTTAAATATAAAAAATAGGGATAAAAGTTAAAACAATAAAAAAATTAAGGAGGTGAAAAAGCAAATGAATTTCGATTGGAAGAGATTCCTGATTATAGCAGTAGTAGGTGTTTTAGTATTTGGCTTTATAGCAGACCCACTAGCAGGAATCGTTAAGTACAACATATTAGGAATACTACAAATAGGAAGAATGTTGGCTTTTGGAATTGCAGTGTTTATTGCTGAAAGCGTTTATTCCTATTTTAAATAAATAAGATGGTAAGTAAATTGCGAGCGTGGTTATATTTCAACCAACTAGGCTTTGGAATCGGAGCATTTTTTGGATTAATATACACACGACTATTTACAAAAGGAACAGTTCTTTATTCGATTTTTAATTTACCATCCAGGCTCGCAATGCTCTTTACCAAGAGCAACTTACTAATCTTACTTTTTGTTGTTATTTTTTATGCATTTTTATTTGCATATATTCAGTCTAAAATAAGGAGAAAAAGAATAGTATGAACTTAAAATATTATTTAAGGAAATATAAGAAAGTATATGGTTCAATAGCAGGAATAATACTCTTAATTCATTTCCTAAAATTAGCAGGTCTTCTTTTATTTGAAGATTTAATAGTCCTTAAAATAGGAGCTACAGAGTGGAACTGGGCTGTAAAAATATCAGTTGTAATACTCTTAGCATTAGTAATATTCCATGAAGATAATAACTTTTATAGAGGTAAAAAATGACTAGATATGAAGTATTCATAGGATTATTTGGAACAATTCTCTTAACTAGAGCTATTTGGTATATGCTTACAATATACCATACTGGAGTATATTTAGTCATATTATTAGGAGTTCTATTATTAATGATGAAACCAAAGATACTTAAAAGACTTCCAGATTTCAAAGCATTTAGTAAAACTGTTCAAAACAGAGCATTATCTTCTATTTCAGCATTGCTTATTGGCTATGGGGTATGGATGTTCTTGAATCCTTTTATGTATAAGTATAAATATTGGATTTTAGGAATAGGACTATTCTTAATTATATTCCAGCAATCATTGGGAGAGGTGTTTAATCATGGCTAAAAAATCAAATAATGAGATATTGTTTTTAATAATAGGAGCATTGGTAGTTTTAGTAATTATAAAATATCCCTCAATTTTACAGGGAAACAATAATGATTTCAATTATGACAACAATATAAATCAAGATTTTGAAATGCAAGAAAAATCATGTAGTGAGTATAGTATTTATAATCAATATGTTAGTGATTTTGGTTTAAGAAATGTAAATGCTTTAAATTCATTATGTGAAAAAATATATGCACCAGGAACAACTACAGAATCAGATGAATATAGTTGTTATATAGATGGTGCTGAATATAGTTTTGTATGTCCAGGAACAGATACATGGGATTCATTACCTTCTTCAAGTAATTGGAAAATATTTGTAAGTGCATTCGAAAAGAAGTGTGATTCTATGAATGCTAAGTTTATTTGTAGAACTGATTATTTTGGATGTATATGTAATAAAATACCTCCTTCTTATGATTATTCTCAAGAAGAAGATAATAATGAAGAACAAAATCAAGAAGAAGTAATTCAATGTGAAGATGTAGTATTACCTGAATATGGGGATTTAGGTGGAATTTGTAGAGAAAATGGTTATTGTGCTGGTTCAAATGAAGTCTGTGATAGTTATTGGGACTATTTAAATCAAGTACATAAATGTGGATGTACAGATAAAGCATACTGTGGTCAGTATTGTTATGAATATTTGTGGGATAAATGTGTTTGTCCACCAAACAGTCATGAAGAAGTTGTAACTAAGAGTACTATAGAATGTGTTCCAGATAATTGTGAATGTAGTGGTTCAGAGGTGATATGCTAATGGTAAGAAGAAATAAATTAACGAGTCTTTTGAACAGAAGAATTTCTAAGTCATTTAAATTATGGCATATAATTGCATTTTTATTTGCTATAATAATTATATTTAATAATTATAATGCTACTACTTCTCAAAGTGCATCTTTAGTAAATATAGGAGGTCAGGATTTTAGATTAGCATATCCTGTTATGAAAGCATATAGATGCGAACCTTCAGGACCTGAACAATCGTTTTATATTCATTCAGAAGGTAAAAAAATATCAGGGAAGATTTATTGTACTAATTCTGTTTCAGTATCTTCCCAAGATGCTCTAACAACATATAATGGGGAAAAATATGATGAATTACCAAAAATGCAAAAAGATTCTGGAAAATATTCTATTCCTTACTGTCATGTTTATGTTAAAGCAAATTTAAAAACTGTTGGGACATTATCTATTTGGCAATGTGATAAAAATGATAATTGTTATGAATATAAAGGAACATTAAGTAATAATCTCTGGAATGATATTGGAAAGATAGGTCAAACAACACCTTATGAGTATATTAAATTCGAAACTGGAGGATTACTTGTTTATCCTGATGTAACATTTAGAGCAGATTATGTTCCTTATGGACTTCATCTATGGTCTACAACCGCAGGATATGGAATTTTAAAATATCCTACCTGTGATTTATCTTCCTTTTTAGATGAACAAGGTAAATATGATTGGAAAAAAATAGGAGGTTCAGATGTTGTAAATGGTTATTTAGGTTTTGATAAACAAATAAACATTATTGAATATTGGAATGATGTATCTATAAATTTAAACTCTAAAATGAGACAAAGTGCATATAATCCTCAAACACAAAGATTATGTTTAGACCATAAGCTATGGACTGTAGATAAATTTGCTAATTATTATTATCCTAAACAAGTAGTTCAGCAGGTAGATTGTTGTCCTGGAGAAATAGTTGGAACGTTAATGTGTGGTGAAGATTATACTTGGTCTACTACTACAGGTTCTTTAGAGGGACAACCCTGTATGTCAGATATTGAGATGCCTGATGTTCCTTATTATGGAGAAAATAAAGTAGAGAAATGGCATTGTATAAATGGAAAATGGGAAAGAAATATTGTAGCTGTTGAATGTATTGAAAATGCTGATTGTCCAGATAAAGAAGGAATGGTAAAAACATGTATAGATTATGAATGTAGATATAGTCAGAGTGCTGAATATATTAAAACAGATACATTAGATTCTATATTTGGAAATTGGAATTTCTTAAAAGGACTTCAAAACTGGTTAAAAGGTATAGGATTAAATCTTGATTTAGGAACTCTAAAATGGGTTTTCTTATTTGGGATTGCTTTTTTAGTTATAATCTTACTCTCTGGAGGCAGAGGAGGAGGAAGAGCAGTGGTGGTAGCAAGATGAAAAAAATAATTATTTTAGGATTAATATTAGTATTAATAGCACTTCCAACAGTAAATGCTATGACTGTTATTTCTAAAGATGAAATGCAGTTAAGAATATCTCAAACGACTAGTTTTGTGGATTTTATAAAAGAGTATTTTGGTTTTATGACTACAGGTAGCCAATATCATCCATGGTTATGCGAACATACTACAGGAATAATATATTGTGATGGTACTGAGAGTTATTGTTTAGCATTCTGTTGTAATAAAGGAGATTATGATGCATGTGATGATTCTGAGAGTTGTACTAGTAATTCAGATTGTGATACAGATGAAATTTGTTGGGGAAGCCCTAAAAAATGTGTGGAGTTAGATTGTCCTTCTGGAACTATTCCTGAAAATCATGAATGTGTATCTACATCAACATGTACAGATTCAGATGGTGGAAAAAACTATAATGAAAAAGGAGTTGTAACAGTTACTTCAAATTCAGGAGAAGTTAAGAAATATGATTATTGTAGTAGTGGAACTACCTTAAAGGAAAGATATTGTAGTTCTGGAGAAGCTAAAACTACATCTCATACTTGTCCAGGAAGCTGTTCAGATGGAAAATGTATTTCTAGTGGTGGTTCAGGAACATGTACAGACTCAGATGGTGGTTTAGATTATTCTATGAAAGGAACATGTGTAGATGATGCAGGTTCAAATACAGATTATTGTGATGGAGATACTTTAAAGGAGATGTATTGTGATAGTCATCCATATACTGGTGATAATGTATGTTATGTTTCGTCTTATTCTTGTCCTGGTGGTTGTCAAGATGGAAGATGTATAACTAGTAGTTCTCCAGAAGTGACTATTTTATACCCTGAGAATGGAAAGGATTTCCAAACTTCAGCTTCAAAATTAGATAAAGTAATATTGAAAGTTAATGTTAAGGATACTGATGGAGATAAAATGACTGTTGAATTTCTAATTAAAAAAGATAATGTTGGTTATTTAGCATCTACTAAAACAGGAGTAAGTAATGGAGAAGTTACAGCTACAATTATAAATATTCCTCCAGCTAGATATGATTGGGAAGTAAATGTAGATGATGGAGAAACTACAACTACAAAATCAAGTTATTTTACAGTATCTACAAATATGGGTGGAGAACAGAATGGTACTTCAGGAGATGAAACAGATTCAGATGGAGATGGAATACCTGATGATATAGATGACTTCCCATTTGATGGAGATAATGATGGCATTCCAGATGACCAAGATGTATATGACAACACTTGGAATTATTCTATTGGAGATGAAAATACTGAAATAGGAAATTCTTCAGCCTCTGGAACTTTTTGGGTTGTAAAATCTTCAGGAGGTACGAAAGAATGTATAGAAGTAAGTAAGGCGGAATATCCTACAGGATATGTGAGTAAAGAAGCATGTTTATCTGCAATTAAAGAAGATACAGAATATGTATCTCCAATAGATATTAAGGATATACCTATATGGGTTTGGGGAGTATTAGGAGTAATTGTCCTTTTAATAATAATTAGAAGATAATGAGAAGAAAGACAGAAATAAAATGGTGGCATGTAGTCTTAGCAATAGTTATACTTCTTTTTATGGGAAACAGATATGGATTATTTACTTTTGGATATACTCCATCAAGTGCTTCTTTTGTTCAATATGCAGGAGAGTTACATATACAATATGCTAGTTGGTGGGATGATAATAGATTTAATTCAGATACTACAGTCGAAATCGGAGATTATAAATTTGAAACTATAAAATATGACCAATTTTTAAGAGGATATTGTGATTCAACAGATGCTCCAGTACAATATTGTCATGTAGTTAATAATGGTGGGAATCATCTGTATACTAATGGAATGCAATGTACTTTATTAAGTAATTATACAGATGAACATGGTTGTGAAGTTAAAGAATATCACTGTAAGTATTATTCCTGGTCTAATAATTGTGCTAGATATGGTGCAGGGTCACATACTACTTCATGTAATTGTTTAGGGCAAGTACCAAATTTTCATCACATGCCTACTAGAGATGCAGAATCAGACTATATTAAAGGAGGATATACAGAGTCTTATACAGATTCAGGAGGACATATAAATTATGGCTGTTCATATGTAATTAAAGTTTATAAAAATAATGAATTAATAGATACTATAGGTCATGCTACAGGAAATGCAGCAAATATGACTGGAAGTTCACAAAGAGATTATGAGTATATTCATGCGGAATTTGGAGAACAGAAATGGTATAATTATCACGAATGTAATTCTATTCTAAATAGATTTACAGTAAAAGTTCCAAATGATGCATTTAATATCTCTATTTCAACTCCAGAAGAGTATTACATACAAGGAGATGATGCTGTAAGCACAATTAAGATAATAAATAATTGGAAACCTGTAACTTCAAGGGTAGCTATAAAAGTATGCCAACCTACCTTTGGTTCAAAACATTGTGAGATTTATTCTCAAAAAAAAGAGTTGGTTTTAGGAGAGAACAATATTAATTATTCAGTACCAACAAGACATACAGCAGAAAAATTAGAAATAACTCCTACTGTCGAAGTATATCTTAATTTAAATACTTTTAATTTAAATGGATTAAATGTTGAAGCATGTAAGGTTAAGAATGATAATTTAAATGCTTATTGTGATAAAAGCAATATAGGAAGTGGATTAATAAAGGTTGACAAAGCAAAAGCAGCAGGGTATGTATTATATACTATTGGTTCAGTTACTACAAATACTACAATTGTAAAAGTATATCCTAAAGAATATGAAGAATTGTTAGAAGCAAATCAAACAATTCTTACTTTAAATCAATCCTTAGAAGAACAAGTTGCTATAATTAAACAATTAAATGCTTCAATACAGTACAAAGCAGAAATAATTCAGAATTTAACAGATAATTTAGCAGTTCAAGCAGAATATATTCAAGAATTAACAAATAGAGCAGATGAACAGGCTCAATATATTGACCAATTAACAGATAATATAGATGAGCAAAGAGTGTTAATAGAACAATTGACACAAGAAAGAGACCAACAACAAGCAATCATAGACCAATTAAATCTTAATATTAATGAAAAAGTAGAGTTGATACGGAGTCTTAATGCTACTATTGAAGAACAAGATGAAATGATTGCTCATTTAAGTACAACCTTACAAGAAAAAATAGAATTAATAAATCAATTAACAGCTACAAATGAAGAACAAGCAAGATTAATAAGATTAATGAATCTAAGCTTTGCAAATGAATCTTATATTATAGACCAATTAAACAATAAAATAGAAGATGACGCAGCAGTAATTGGTAATCTTACAGATTCTCTTTCACATCAGGCAGAAATTATTAAAAATATGAATAGAACATTACAAGAAGATGCAATATTAATTCAACAACTAACTGACAGTAATGCTAGACAAGCAGAAATAATAAAGAAACTTAATCTTACTGTAGCTGAACAAGCAGAAATAATAAATAATATGAATCTCAATCTTGAAGAACAGGCTCAAATAATTAAAGACCTTAGATTAAAAGTAGACGAAGAACAGGAATTAGTAAATAACTTAAATTTAACTGTACAGCAACAACAGCAATTGATAGAATTATTAAAGAATACTGAGCCAGACCCAATACCACAAGAAGATAATGGCTTCAAGATTCCGAAAGATATTGGAGGAATTCCAACATGGGTAATAATAATTGGAGGTGTAATATTCTTATTAATAATAAGAAGACTGTAAAATGGCAATGGAAATATTCGCAAAGATAGGATTAATTTCAAGTAAAATAATAGAATTGTTATCAGTGAATACAGGACAATCTAAAGACACAATTGTAGGCGTACTGGTGATATTAGTAATATTGTTTTATTGGTTAAAGAGGTAAAAATGGTATTAAGAAGAAGACCCAGAAGTGGGTATGGTTTAAAGGATGGAAGTAGAAGAGGTCTAAAAAATGGAGGAAGAGGTAGAAATAAGACATCTAAATGCAGACATCCTAGTAAAAAAAGAAGATGGTAAAATATGTAAAAAGAAAATATATTTCAAAAACAAATGTAAGGTCTCATTATAGAAGAATTAATGGAAGAGAAATAAGAGTCAGACCTTATGAAAGAAGAGTTAAGAGAGCGGAATATGGATATTTACCTAGAAGTATGACAAATAAAGAGTATAAACGAATATTCTCACCTAATGCCGATGCAGATGAAGATGGTATTAGAAACTGGGATGATTGTAGACCTTTTGATAATTCTAAACAAGATTCACAATTTCTAGTTTCAATTCCATTTTTATATTCTTTAGATGTAGAAGCTAAAGATGAGTTAGAAGCTGAAAGAAGAGCAATTGAAATTTTAGAGAGTGAAGTTGATTCTTTTAGTTCTAATGGAAGTATAGAAGATATTACTTTTTCAGGATTACCTAATGATTTTGAAAAAGTAGAGGAAGGAAAATGGTCTGTAATCCTTAAAGGAAAGTATATAGATTATGTTACTGCTGGGACGGCTGAAGAAGCTGAAGAAATAGCTGAAGAAGAAATATATAAAGATATAGGTGTAAACGGAACTATTACTGAAATAGATTATAGTGATATTGAAGTTCAAGAAATTAATGAATAAAAAATGGTAATCAAAAAGACAAGTAAAGGGTATATACTGTTCAGCAAAAGCAAACCAAGAAGAAAATTAGGAGGACCATATAAAAGAAAATCAGATGCCTTAAAACGAGAAAGGCAGGTACAATTTTTCAAACATCATAAGAAGAGGTAAAAATGGTAAGAAAAGCAAAATCAGGACAATATAGAACCATAGTTCCTAAAAAAGGAGTATATATACATGTTAAGAAAACAAAAAAAGGAAAAATGGTTGCAACTAAATTAAGAAGAACTAAAGCTCATGCAAGAAGAACTCGAAAACCAAGAGTTCAAAAAATAAGGAAATAATGCTCTTTTGAGGTGATAAAAAATGGTAAAAAGAAGAAGAAAAACCAAAACTACTAAAAAGAGAAAGACAACAAGAAGAAAACGAAAGAGATAAAAAGAATAAACGCTTAAATAAGGAGGTGAAAAAATGTTAAGATTTGATGTAAACAAAATGAGAACTATGACCACAGCAGTATTTGCATTGCTTTTTTGGGAATATGGTTTACGAAGATTACTAAATATTGATTTCTTTAACTTAAGTAACATGCTGGTCTACGGTAACTTTAATGCTGGAGTACTTTTAGCATTATTAGGTGGTCTAGGTGCATATTGGATGTACAAGAGGTTGATATAAAATGCAAAACGTAAGAGAGACACTATTTGGTAGAATGAATGTAGCTAGTATATTTGGGGCAGTGTTATTAGCGATATTTTTGATAGCATTGGCACAAAAATTTATAGGTAAATACTTTATAAATTTTGGTACAGTAATATCTTTTGCATTTATATTGATAATAACATATGCAGCAATGGTATATGTAAGGTCATATGGACTTGGTGTTGAAAAAGGAGTAAAAGTACAATATGGTGGATTAATAGTGATAATTGTATTGTTTGTAATATTATACCTTATGAGATACCAATTTGGCTGGCTACAAGAAGATTTTACAATAGTAAACCAAGCATTTAGTTTATTAGGAGTATAAATAAGGACTTTAAATAATAATGAAAGTTAAAAGCAGTCTTATAGTTAAAAAGTCCTTAGTCCTAGCTATATCTATCTTTTTTTTATTACTTTCAGTTAATATTGCTTCTGCATCATATTCCTTTGATACTGAAGTAGATGTTGGATATATATACTACTATAATTCTACTGCTGGAACATACTCAGCCAATTTAGCATCAAGTTCATTTGATTATTTTCCAGACAATGCTGTTGCGGGGGATATGCTTTATTTTGGCGGTTCATATAATCAATATTCAGCACCATGGCATAATTTGAAATTTTATGTAGGAACACCACTACAAGCAACAAGCATTACTTTAGCATGGGAATACTACAATGGCAGTGCTGGTGCATGGGAAGCAATACCTAATTTAGTAGATAACACCAATGCTTTTCAAAACTCTGGAGAGAATTCAGTAACATTTCCAGTTCCACCTCATATGTATTCTGATGCTCGTTTTTGGAGTCTTGATATGTATCATGCAGGTTTAAGTTTTAACAATTGGGTAAGAGCGAGAATAGTAAGTGTAAGTGGATTAACTGAGGGTGGTGCTCAATCGACACAACAGGTTAAATGCAACGACAATGTAATTACAGTAAAAGATGAAACTGATGTAACACTTTCAAGTATTTACAACGCAGATGTTAGTAATGGTTGGGGGCAAGTATCAAAATTGTCGAACCAGTCATATCTTATTAAACCAAATTTGTTCTTAATAAATAGCAGTTTTACATCTACAAACGAAATATTTCAAGTAGGAAGAGAAGACTATCCTGTTGTTTTTTCTGTAGATAGTGATAGTAGCTTCCAACTTGGAGTGTTAACAGGAGATTATGGTAAAGATGGTTCTACTCTATATCTTCACTCAAGAGAAGGTCGTGGAGCTTTAGGTTATCCTAAATTGTCAAATGCTAAAATCTATGCTTCAAACATAATAAGACCACAAGGGCATATTGGTTCGCTTGAATTAAACGGAGCTATAGATTTAAGAGATTCTATTTATACAAGTAATACAACTATAACCATAGGTTCATCTGCAACTGGATATATTAAGAGGACTCTTTTTGCAACACCAATATGGGTTTATATATTTTCTACAGGTGTTGATATAGATACTTTGAAAATGACGCCTGAATGCGGAGGTATTCTTGCTCCATTATGGTCTGGAGGTGATGTAATTATTAGAAATGTTAAATTTACTTCAACTCAAAAATTAGACCGTTACTATGCAGCCAATGTATATCTAATAAATTGTGAAGGACCAACAAATGCCAATATTGTATCAACAGAGCCACGTCTCACTAATGATGTATATGTTTATAAAAAATTCACTTTTAATTTAAAAGTTGTAGACAAGGACGGAAACCCAATAAGCGGAGCTAATGTGACTCTTAAAGATACAGATGGTAATACTACTTTTACTGCATTAACTAATTCATCAGGACAGATAGATGAGCAAACAATTACAACTTATCAAAAATGGTGGGTATATGCTGAAAGCTGGGCAGAACATACAAAAGATTATAATCCTTTTACTTTGACTATTTCAAAAGATAATTATATTTCATATAATGTACAATCAACTATAGATATTAAGCAAGATTTAACAATAGCATTAGCAGGTGAATGTGACCCAGACCCAGATTATTCAGATGCATATCACCATTATCCAATGAAATATGATTCATCAACAAACACTATAATAGTTTGGGGAAATGATGGAACTGGGACAAATTGTGGACCTAATAGTAATGAAACATGTACAGCTATGGGTAACAATGATTCAAATCCTATAAACTTTGATAAAGTATGGGAATTTGCTCATGGTGCTAAGGGAACATGCTTACTTGGGGATAAATATATTTTCAAGACACATTTACAAATAGGAGACGGAACAACTCCTACAGTTTTTCACGACTTTGGAAAGCAAGTAACATTTGAAGATGGTATTATTAGTAATTATTATGAAGATTTAATTAAAGTAATGAATAATGCTAATTTTACTCTAGGAGTACTTGAAAATGAAACTGAGAAAATAGGTAAAGACGGAGTACAAATGGTGTTCTTAGAAAGTACGTACTATCCTGAAATTATTTCATATACTGGTGGAATTATTAGAGTTTACGCCAGTTCTTTTATTTCTCCATATGCCAGAACTTATTTATATACTAATACAAATGATAGTAGAGTATATAACTCCCTTCTTACAGGAAATTACACAGGAGGTACTATACCTTATGGAGGTATGATTTTAAGAGGAGATAATGGATTAACTGCAGATTACTTTAATATAATATCTACAGGCGGTTCATATGGTATACAAAACCTTCATGGAACTATTGAAGATATTACTATTTTACATACTCCTCAATATTCAGTAGCGTTTACAGTTAATGGTGCAACAATGAAAAATATTTATGTTAGAGATAGTGGTCCAATTAGAACATGGGGATTATCTGAACCAGCATATCTTGTAGATTGTGATATTGATAATTGGGTGTTTAGTTGGGGTGGAACTAATACTAAAAATATTTACAGACAATACAGTTTTTCACTTAAACTTACAGACAATGCTGGAAATTATATTTCTGGAGCTAATGTAACGTTATATGATAAAGATAATAATGTAGTATTTACAGACCTAACAAACTCATCTGGGCAGTTATCATCAGGCACTCAAACAGTAACTTATGGATACTATAACCAAACAGGGGGGAATACACCTTACTTAAAAACACCGCATTTATTAGTAGTAACAAAATCAGGTTATGTTCCTATTAAATTAAATTTAACAATGGACTCTAAAAAAAGCTTAGAGTTAGAAATGCATGGAAAGCGAAACCTCTACCCAATAAATCTAGCAATGATTTCAGGCACTGAATATAAAACAGGAGAGGATATTTATGTAGCTGTTCAAGTAACAGACGCGTATGGAGACCCAGTATCAGGAGCTACATGTACATTTGATATTTACAAGCCAGATATGACTTTATGGCAGAATGATGTTCCTACAACTTATTTAGGGAATGGGGTTTATTATAATAATTCATTAACTGCTCCGAGTACATATGGTTCATACACATATATAGCCAATTGTACATATAGTGGAACTAATTCTTATGAATCAAAAACCTTTCATGTAGCTGAATGGACAGGAGACATAACAAATATTCTTAATAATATTACAAATACAGTTATTCCTTACCTTCAAGATATAAATAGTACAGTTTATTCAAATAATGTTTTAGTAACTGAAATAAACACAACTACTCATAGTACATTAACTAAATGGGGTTCTCAAACTGCTCAAGCACTTTATGATTTAGAAAGCAGTACGAATACCATAGCAGATTACATTAATACTACTAGATGGAATACTAATGTATTCTCAGATGTAATGAATAAATGGGGAAGCTATTCAGCTTCAAGTTTATATACAATAAGTGAACAAGCAAAGAATATTAGTCAATATATAAATGAAACAAGATGGAACACTAAAGTAGCTCAAGACCTTTATGATATAAGTAATGATGCATATACTATGGCAAGTTACATCAACTCAACAAGATGGAACACTAAAACAGCCCAAGATTTATATGATATAAGCAGTGAAATTAAAACATTAGCTACAGAAATTAACACAACTACTCACAACATATATACTATAGTTTCAGCAATTCAATCTGATGTAACATATTTATATAATAGAGAGAATTGTAGTTCTTATACTTCTGAAATTGGGACAAAATGCTGGTATTTGGATAATATAAATGATACTTTAGGTACTGTAGGAACTTCACCAGCAGATATATGGTCATATTCTTCAAGAACATTAACTGACTGGTCTTTTGCTAATTTAGTATGGTCATATTCAACAAGGTCTTTAACTGATTATGGAAATCAAAATAATATTTACAGTATTGTTCAGGATTTAGAAGATATGCATAATTGTACTTATTCACCAAATACAAAAATATGCCAGTATTTATCTGAAATTAATACAACAACTCATAATACATATACAGCAGTAAATGCTCTAAATGATATTACTGCATCTGATGTATGGTCTTATGCTACAAGAACATTAACAGATTATTCTGGAGTTTGGTCTGTAGCCACAAGAACATTAACAGATTACAATCAAACCTTAATGTGGACGTATTTAGAAGATATTAATACTTCAACAGCTACAACAATTCCAAATTTAATAAATTCATTGAATGATATATCTGCTTCAGATGTATGGACTTATACAACTAGAGATTTAACAGACTACAACCAAACACATATGTGGATATACTTAAGTGAAATAAATTCCACTACTCATAATCTTCCATCAGCATCTGATATATGGACTTATACTAACAGAAATTTAACTTATATTGATTGGGGAACTGGAGCAACATATGTATGGAATGCGACAAGCAGAGAATTAACAACTTATCCATCAACTAGAGCAGTATTAACATTAGACATATCAAAATCAGGTCTCATAAATACAACATATTATGATGTAGCAAGTTCACATATATTTGATTCAACAGAACCAGACAACGATGAAATATTTAAGACTAATTTCTATAAAAAATATGGAATAGATATAGGATATGTACCAAACAATGTCACAAATGGATACCTTATTTACTGGCTTAAAAAAATAGGAAATCCGACAGGATACTTAAACATAACAATAGATGGTTCACTTATTAAGACAATAGATGTATCAACATTGTCAACAGATTACACTAAATTCGTAACACAATTCGATAAGTCAAATATAACAGATTCTTATGTAGAAGTAGAATTTATTGGACAGTCAGCATGGACACAGGCAAATGATGTATCTTTAGGAGGTAGTAATCAAATAGCAATATATTCAATGGAAAGTCCAGATAATTCGACATGGGTACACCCAACTTATGAATACATAATTGGTCTTACTATAGAATATAACCAAGAATCCATAGCAGACCAGATGAATGAAGAAAGTGTTTATATTCAAAAGAAATCGCCAGAAGCAATTTGCCCAGGTCAAACAATTTGGAGTACATTTGAATTTTATGACTACCAAGGAAATGCATTAGACATACAAGCTTTGCCGACATGTAGTTTACAAAAAATAAATGACGATGGAACAATTACTGATTTAGGGAGTGCGAATATAGATGTAACTGAAACAGGACATCATAGGATTAGAGTAGTTAAAAATGGAACATATACAGGAACACTTGAAAATAATGGATTATACAAAATAAAATGTATAAATATAAACATAACTACTCAAGGTGGAAATATAGTTACCATAGAGAATCAAGGAACTCATTTCAGAACTCTAACAACTTCAGAATGTAACTACTTTAATAATTCAATATTAGCAACACAAACTAATATTACATCTATTATCTCTCATGGAGATGCTAATTGGTTAACAGCAACAGGATTCTTAACTGGAGCAGAACTTAATGCTTCTCATGGAACAGGAAATTATAATACGACAGGAACATCTCCAAGTGAAATATGGTCATATGCTACTAGAACTATAACTGGAGGTAATTTAACTACTATGGACTGGACTAAGGTTTCAGATTTGTCTAATTTAGCTACTCAAAGTAATATTACATCTATTATCTCTCATGGAGATACATATTGGATAACTGCAGATTTATCTAATGTTCCTGCAGATGTATGGTCTTATGCAACAAGAACATTATCAGATTACTCAGGAGTATGGAATTTTCCATCTAGAAATTTAACTTATATTAATTGGGGTAATGGAGCAGGTTATATTTGGAATTATTCGAATAGAAATTTAACATATTATGAAGGAACTTCTCCAGAGGAAGTTTGGAATTATTCAAATAAAACATTAACTACTCAAGATTGGGTAACTTTAGCAGATATTGCTAATTTAGCAACTCAAGATAATACTTCAGAAATAAAGAATTTAATAAACTCATTAAATAATCTCTCAGCAAGCGATGTATGGTCATATGCTACTAGAACATTAACAGACTACAACCAAACAGATATGTGGATATACCTACAAGACATAAACACCTCTCAAATATCTGCAGGAGATGTATGGAATTATACTAATAGAGTATTAACTAATTATTCAGGAGTATGGAGTTTTACTACTAGAACATTAACAGACTACAACCAAACAGATATGTGGATATACCTACAAGACATAAATACAACAGTATCTTCAATAAGTACTAATACCTCGAATCAAACTCAAATCTTATCTTATCTTCAAGATTTATGGGAACATACTTATACCAATTCATCTATCATAAATTTAGAGAATATTACTTCTTCAACATTATCAGCGACATCAAATATCACTATAAACTATAATATAAGTGTACCAATTAAAGCAGGGTTTTCTGCAGGAGATTATTTACCAATTAGAATAAAATATTATTTCTTAGATAGTGATGGAAATTGTATTAATCAGGGAACAGACAATACAAGTCCTCATTGTACTCCTTTAACAGTATCAGCAGTAGGAAGAGCCAATGATACTTTATCATTGAATGTAAGTATGCGTCCTAATTTAGATGTGGGGAATTATTCAATAGTAAGAATTATTGAAGTTGACCCAAATAATGTTTGGATAGTATATGGAATTCATAATATAGGAAGTATAAAAGTAGAACCATACAATGTAAGTTTATTAAAAGAGCATAAATTATTTAAGTTGCAATATGTATTACTTATTATGGGAATATTTATGGTTTTTTTATTTATGAAAGATGGAAAAAAAGATAATATATCTAGTCATAATGCTTATGAGTATTAATATAGCATATGCTTCAAACAGCATAGGAACAGTAGTAGTAGAAGACTATACATCCCCAAATATTACTATATTATCACCTATAAACAAAACATATAGTTCATTAGATGTAAACTTAAATGTATCTGCTGATGAAAATATAAGTGCATGGTGGTATTCATTGAATGGAGTTAATTCCACATTTACACCAAATACAACCATATCTGCAAGAGCTGGAAGCAATTCATTAATAGTATATGCTAATGATACTAACAATAATACTGGTTCTTCATCTATAACTTTCAATGTTAAATTGGAATCTGGATGGAATATTCAAAATACTTCAATTGTTACTGTTAATACAACATCTAAAGA
Source organism: Candidatus Cloacimonadota bacterium (assembly GCA_021157645.1). GTDB lineage: Bacteria > Cloacimonadota > Cloacimonadia > Cloacimonadales > TCS61 > Tenebribacter. The sequence continues at coordinate 29,703 of JAGGWC010000105.1, forward strand.
AGATGAATATAAAAAAGAGATATATACTGCTGGAGTGAGATTGTCTCCTCAACACCCATATTTAGTTCCAGGAGCTACATTTATCATATTAATAATTGCAATATACATACTATTAAGTTATCAAGAGGAAGAAGATAAGAAAAAGCAAAAAAGAGGTAATCCAAATGAAGTCAAGTAAGAGTAAGCTAACAACATTAGTATTATTAAGTCTATTGTTAATAATACCTGCGTTATATATGCAAGCTACAACTGCTAAAGGAACAGCACAAACAATAAAAAATGTAACTATTAAAAGAGGACCTTCTTGGGAAGAAACTTGCCACCCAGTAACAACTACAAAAGAACACTGTTTTACAAATTACTGTGTGGATTGGGAAATCAATGAAACTACTGAAGAACCTTATTGTGTAGATATGAGAGACACATATTGTAGGAATTCTACATATACTACTACAGAATGTACAAGAACATTGTATTCAGGAACAAGATTTATTGAAAAGCATAAAGGTCATAAAGATTATGTTCCTATGGATGAAGTAGTTAATGTTACTTATGTAAATGATTCAATTGTTTTATCTTGGTGGGATAAAAGAGTAGTACTAGAGCCATATATTGAAATTAATAATAATAAATATAAACTTAAAAATATGCCTGCATCTTCTTCAAATCCAAATGTTCCAACTAAAAACAAATTGAAATTTCTTACAAAAATAAAAGACAACAAGTATTCTTATTATTATAATCATACAATGGATGCTAAATTAGGCAAGAGTTCCTCTAAAAAAGAAGTGTTTAATACTTTTGGATATAATATTTCAGAAAGTAATGCTAACTGTACATTTAAAAACAATGCTTTAATTTGTGATGAAATAGAAATAAACTTTGCTCAAGCAGTCAATGAGCAGAACTTAACTTTATATACAGAAAAAGAAGGTAAAAAACTTAAAGGTATTTCAATCAAAGCTGAAAAAGAAGGAACATCAATATTTTATATAGACCCTACAATTCAATTACAAGATAATGTTACTGAAAATTTAAATGATGCTAAAATTTTAGAAGATTATCCAGATTATAATGCTGCAACATCAAAGTTACAAGTAGGATATGCAAATATAACTGCTTCATTACTTATGTTTAATATTTCTTCAATTCCAAATAATGCAAATATTATTGATGCAGGATTATATCTATATCAAAATGTCATAGGAGGTACTCAAAAATTAGTAGGAGTTAAAGTATGTAATACTTCTAGAAATTGGAACGAAGAAACAGTTACATGGAATACTAAACCAATACAAGGAGTATGTTCAGATAATATAGAACAAAATCCTGCCAATACAGCTGGTTGGAGAGGTCCTTGGGATGTTACTTCTTTGATTAATACTACATATAATAATGTAAGTTTGGAATTATATCCAGATATTTCAGATACAGATTGGGATAATGATATAATTCAATATAATTCAAAAGAATATGCAACAGCATCTTTAAGACCATATTTAAATATAACTTATTCTAATTCTACAAACATATCAGATTGTGCTGTATTGGATATTCCTGGGCATACTTACTATTTAACAACAAATATTACAGATTCTTCTACATCTTATTGTATGAATATTTCAGCTAACAACGTAACATTAGATTGTCAAGGGCATACAATTGACGGTGACGATGCTGCTGACTATGGTATTTATATTAAAAGGAGTTCATCAATAAATAGTAATATTGTTGTTAAAAATTGTACTATTACTGACTGGGATACATATGGGAGTTATATTGCTACAGCAAATAATGTAACTTTTGAAGATATAACTTATACTTCAAATCCAGATATGGCATTATATGTAGCAAGTGACTATAATAAATTTACAAATATTATTAGCAATTATAATGGACGTGGAATTACTTTGAATTATGCAGATTCAAATACTTTTACTAACATAATAGCAAATTCAAATCCATATGGAGGTATCTATTTATGGTATTCAAATTCAAATATTTTTGCAAATATGACAGTAAATTCAAATGCTAATTCAGATAATGCAGGTATTTATTTATATTGTTCACATGCAAATGTAATTACGTATTCTAAAATTGAAAATAATTCTAATTCTGGGATTACTTTATGTTATTCAGATGGGAATGTAGCTAATAAAATATATAATAATTTATTTAATAATACTAATAATATTGTATTTGTAGGTACAGAATATTCTAATAATTGGAATACAACATATCAATCTGGAACAAATATTTATGACTCTAGTATAGGATATATTGCTGGTAATTGGTATTCAGGATTTTCAGATAATTCCACATTATGTCCAGATACTACAGGAGATGGATTTTGTGATAATGCTTATGATGTAAAAAATAATACTGCTGGGTGTGATTCAAATAATTGTGATTATAAACCTATAAGTTCATTCTATGGAAATCCAACAAATCAAGCACCTTCATTTACAGTAACTCCAGATGATGCTTCTACTGTTGGCTCTCCAACTAATGTAGGTCAAAATGTAACTTTCACAGCAACAGCAACAGATGCAGACGGAGACAATTATACTTTATATATATGTAAAACTAATGCCTTCTCCAGTGGAAGTTGTACAGGTGGAGAATGGTGTCATTCAACAAGTACAACAAGTGGCTCTCAAGCATCTTGTAAATACTTAACACAAGATTCAGATTCAACTCAAGAAAGCTGGTATGCTTTTGCTTATGATGGAACATCAGCATCCTCCTCAAGTTCTACATATTCTCCTATGAATATTAATCACAGACCATATGCTTCAGGAGTAGTTATAAATGATTCCACACCATACACAGATTCTATAATTCAATGTAATTATACTTTTAATGATGCAGATGGAGATTCAGAAAGTTCTGTAGCTTATAAATGGTATAAAAATAATGTTTTAATATCTGGAGAAACTTCCAGCACTCTAAATTTAAGTGTAGCAGGTAATGGAAATAAAGGAGATATAATTAATTGTTCAGTTCAAGTAACAGATGAACATTCATTTTCAGATGATGTTTATGTAGCATCGAGTGGAGTAACAATACAGAATTATGCCCCAAATACAGTAACTTCTCCAAATTCACCAACTGATACGATTACTGGACAAGCATTATCTGTAAATTTAAATGTAACAGTAAGTGATAATGACTCAGATACAATGAATGTATCATTTTATAACAATGATACAAAAGCTCAAATAGGAACTACTCAAACAAGTATAGCATCAGGAAGTACAGCTCAAGTAACTTGGTCAGGTCTTTCAGCAGGAACTACTTATTCATGGTATGTAAATGTAACTGATGGAACAGATACTACTAAAAGTTCAGTTTGGACGTTTACTACTTCATATACTCCTATATTAACAGCATATGACACATATCCAGATACAGCATACACAAATACAGATTTGAAATTTAATATAACATGTACAGACCAAGATTCAGGAGACACAATTACAGGATACTTACAAGTATATAATGGAACAACTCCTTATGGTTCTGTTCATAGTAGTACAGTAACTAATGGCACTGAAACTACTTTATTCACTTTAGGTTCAGGAAACACTACTAAAGGTGAAACTTGGAAAGGAGAATACTGGTGTGGAGATGGAGTTTCTAATTCAAGTAAACAAAATGATAGTGTTACTATTTTAAATACAGCACCAACAACACCAACAAGCAGTACATTAAATCAAACTATATATGTAGGTCAAAACTTAACAGCTACATGTTCTGGCTCTACTGACTTAGATTTTGATTCAATAACATATTATTATAGATTTTACAATGAAAATGATGCAACTGAACTTCAAGCATATTCAACAGATAATACATATGTATTACAATCAACAGATGCCCACGATGTAATAAATGTAACTTGTAAGGCATATGACGGAACTGCTTATTCTTCAACTTTATCAAATACTACAACAGTAAGCAACACAGCCCCAACAGCTCCAGATGTAGGATTAAATAGTAGTATAACAGTAGGTCAAACATTAACAATTACTTGTGAAAATAGCACAGATATAGATTCAGATTCTTTAACTTATTATTCAGAATTATATAATATAAATGATTCAACAACATTAAAAGCATACTCAACAAGTATGACATATACTATTCAAACATCAGATGCCCATGATACATTAAGAGCAAGATGTAAGGCATCAGATTCATATACTAATTCAACAGAAGGAGAAAGCAATATTACAGTAAGCAACACAGCACCAAACATAAATTCATATGCTTCAGTACCTGAAGCTCCAGAATATACAAATACAACTTATCTTACGATAAATATCACAGACATAGATAATGACAGTATGTCTTGGTGTAATTTTACAGTAACAGCACCAAATGGAACTATTATATTAAATAATATTAATGGAACACATTCAGGAGTTATATGGAATTCAACTACTTTCAATTTAACAAGTACAGGAACAAAATATGGAACTTGGGAATATAATGTATCTTGTTATGATGCATATAACACCGCATCCCAATCTTGGACATATACTTCAACTATAGGAACATACAACTACACACCTTACGAAACCTGGACATTCTCTCAAACTGCTGGAAATACAGAATTAAAGACATTTATTTTTGATGCAACTGGAGAGAATAGTAGGAATAATATAGTAAATGGAAGTGTGGAAGGAGACTTAGCTAATTCATCTTATTATCTTACTGTTTCATATAATACTACTTCATTTTATATTCCTGTAAATGGAACAGTATCAATACAAGCAAACATAACTTCAGACCATGATAACACACCTGCTGGAACTTATACTGGAAACCTAACATTTAATAGAACAGATGATGGAACTATTTTGAAAATACCTGTAAGTTTTTCAGTAGCTGGAACTTCCGCAGATATAAATGTAGACCCAACATCTAAAACAACGACTATGTATGCTTCAGATACTAGTACTTGGACATTAAATGTATCAAATGTAGGAGATAGAACTGCTACAAATTGTAGTTGTACTTTTGCAGGAACTATACAGCCATTCTCATCATGTGTAGAAGAGCCCTTTAATGTTTCATATGGAAATTATACTCTAGTATCTGTAAAATATACTAATCCCTCAGAAGGAGATTACTCAGGAACATTAACTGTTTCCTGTACTTCAACTGCAAGCGGGGGAACAGATACAGCTTCAGTTAATCCTATAAGCTTATCAGTATTAGCAGCACCCTCTGGAGGCGGGGGTGGAGGAGGTTCATATGTTCCTCCTGAGAATAATATAACTATTCCAGAACCAGCAGTATGCGGTGATGGAATATGTGAAGATGAAAAAGGAGAGAATTCATGGAATTGTCCAGATGACTGTGCTGGTTTAAGCTTAAAAGGATTAGTATTAGGAAATTCCAAATCAAGAATATTCCAAATATTATTAATAGTCTTTTTAGGAAGTATTATGTACTTATCCTATTCTGAAAAGAAAAGAAAACTAAAAGTTTTCGGAGGTAAAAATGGCAAAACGTGGAAAATCCCGAAGTTCTTCAAGAAAGGTTAAAAAGAAAAGAATACCTAAAAAATACAGAGTATTAAAAAAAGAACAGCCAACGTGGGCAATACAAGATAAAAAAACAGGAAGGTTAGCTGGAAGAGTATCTGAAGGAGAATACTATATGGGATATAGAGTAAAAAGGAAACGTTAGTTGGTTTTGTTTAGAAACCAACTAATAGAATTAGTTTAGTAAAATAGCGAAAACTATTTAAATGATTATTATTAATAATAATACTAACATGAAAGATATAACAATTAAAGTTAAACCCGACATTTATTTTGAATTAGTAAGTCTTAAAGGAAAATTAAAATGTAAGACTTGGGATTCTTTATTTAGAAAATTGATTATGCTCTCAAAAGATGAGAGAGGTGAATAAAAATGGATGAAGGCGATGAAGAAGAATAAAATGCTCACATATATATGTGGGGTGAAGATAAAATGAAAAATATCGGATTAATGGCAGCATTGGTTGTTAGTGTCTTATTATTAGGCATTGGAACAGCTAGTGCAACTACAACAGGATTTGAGTTACACAAAGCAGTTACTGTAAAAGGTGACTGGG
>JAGGWC010000154.1 GCA_021157645.1 Candidatus Cloacimonadota bacterium
CTGTTATAAGTTTGATAAATTCTTATACAGATGAAACAATATCTAAAATGGTACATCTTGAATTTAATTTCGAAATTTTCGTAATATCTTCAATTGTAATCGTTATTTTAACATTGATTTATATGTTTTTTAAGATACTCAGCTTTTTTAGAAACAATAGTGTTGTTCAGCTGATGACGAAGGAGTAAAAGATAGTGATAAGTTATAAGTGATTAGTTGTTAGTGATTAGCTCGTCACCATGAATTTATTTCAGGGTCTAAATTGATTTAATAGAGAGATACTGAAATAAATTCAGCATGACAAAAACTTTCGTATTCTCTGTGGTAAAATATTTTTTCTTTGTGCCTTAGTGTCTTTGTGAGAGCTTTATTTTTTTGTAGCCTCAAATAGAACTAATGCGGCGGCAACTGATGCATTCAGAGACTCTACATTATTCTTTAGGTCGATACGGACAAGATCATCACATTTTTCTCTGACTAATCTTCTCATCCCTTTCCCTTCATTACCAATTACAATAGCACTTTTAGATGAATAATCAAACTCTCTAAAATCCTTATCGCCATTCATATCAGTGCCAACGACCCAAAATCCCATGTCCTTAAGTAAGTCTAAAGTTTGGGCAATGTTCTTTACTCTGATTACATTTATCTTAAAAATTGTTCCTGCTGAAACTTTTACTACAGTATCAGTAACTTGAGCGGCATTCCTATCCGGAATAATCACAGCCTCCGCCCCGCTACCTGCAACAGATCTGATTATCGCCCCAAGATTATGAGGATCTTCTATATTATCGAGGACTACAACTTTCGAGTTCTCTGAAAACTTTGCAGTCTGCAATTCCATATATCTAAAATCGCTGATCATTGCCAAAACATTAGTATGCTCATGCCTTTCCAGTAATGAATTTACTTTCTCAGCAGGTAAAAAATCAAATCGAATTTTCTTTGCTTTGCAAAGCTCGATCACTTTATTGATCTTATCACTTTTTGACCCTTTTACAATAAGCACTTTTTCTACTTTTGTAGGATCATTTTCCAGCAATTCTATTACCGGATTATTTCCGTGTACTATTTTAATAATTTAAGCCCCTTCTTGATTCTATCAACACCCTTTTTGAATTCTTTATCACTGCAAGCAAAAGAGAATCTAACATGCTTGTCACTGCCAAAAGGTTCTCCTGTAACTACGGCAACTTTGATCTCATCAATAAAGAAATCACATAGATCACTAACCGTCTCAATAACTTTATCGTTAAACGATTTGCCTAAATAATATGAAAAATCTACGAAAAAGTAAAACGCACCCTTTGGCTCGAAACATTTTGTATGAGGAATTGAATTAATCAGTTTATATCCTTTATCACATCTCTCTTCAAATACTTTTCTCATCTTTTCTATCTCAGATTGATCTCCGGAAATAGCTTCTAATGCTGCCATTTGAGCAATTGAATTTGGATTCGAAGTAGTATGACTTTGAAATTTATGAGCAGCATTGATAATTTTCTTATTTCCGACAGCATAACCTATTCTCCATCCTGTCATTGCATAGGATTTACTCACACCATTAATAGATACTACCTGTTCTCTTATTTTGTTAATCTTCATCATTGAGTAATGTTCCCACTCCCTGTAAATGAGTTTTTCATAAATTTCATCAAATATTACATAGATGCCGGTATCTTCAATAACTTTAGCTAACCAAACTAATTCTTGTTTTGTATATACAGATCCTGATGGATTTGAAGGAGAACATAATATTAATAGTTTTGTCTGAGGAGTGATATTATCTCTCAGCATTTTAGCTGTTATCTTAAAATTCGTAGTTTCGTCACTGTAAATATATCTTGGTCTTGCACCAGCTAATCTTACTATGTGCGGGTAAGAAACCCAGGATGGTGTTGGTATCAATACTTCATCTCCGGGATCACAAATAGATAGTACAACATTGACTATAGAGTGTTTTGCACCATTGGAAACAATTACATGTGCTGGAGTTATATCTACATCAAAATCTTTTTTATATTTTTTTACAATTGCCATTTTAAGATCGTCAATTCCACCGGAAGCAGTATATTTAGTAAAATCATCGTTAATTGCTTTGATTGCAGCTTTTTTGATATTCTCGGGAGTGGGGAAATCAGGTTCTCCTACTGTCAAAGTAACTATATCCTCGCCTTGCTTCTTGAGTTTTCCCGCTTTTGCTGCAACTGCCAATGTTTTTGATCTGGTTATTACCCTGTTTCTCTTAGCTAATTTTTTTAACATATGCCTTTCCCGTTTTATAATTTATGCTATAATGCATAATTGTAAATTTCGTATAACTAAAATGCAAGGAATATTTTTATCTGAAATAATAAAAAAAGCCCGAAAATAATTCGAGCTTTTTTGATGATTCGGTCGAACATAAAGTCCGATCCCTACAAAAATATTTACTTCTCGGCTTCCTCAAATCCTTCAACAAGTTCAGTCATTAATTCTTTGACCGAAAGAATCTTATCAATCCTATAAGCGTTTGCTCCTGCAAAAGCATAACCATGCAATAAATC
>JAGGWC010000098.1 GCA_021157645.1 Candidatus Cloacimonadota bacterium
CAAGATAAACCATGGCCAACGCTCTACCGTAGTATCCATAACCCCGTATATCTACCTGCACCGTATCTCCCGCCTTCACCAATCTCTTTGCATACTTTGTTGCAGACTTGCCCAAACTTGCCATGTATTTTTGCGATACTCCGCAACCCGATGCATCTCTTTTGAGCTTGTAGCCAGAATATTTCTCCGGTGTATCAATACCGAGCAGGCGTAGTTTTGTCTTTTGACTGTCTATACTTACCCAGAATGTATCGCCATCAGTGATTTTAAGAATGGTAGCAGGTTGAAGTTGACCGGCGAAGGATAAAAAAGATAAGAGAAACAGGGAAAAAAAGATGAGTAAGAACTTATGGAAAAGATTGTGTTTAAAATTAATCTTTATTATCTTACTTCTCCCCTTGCAAAATCAGGACTTTCTTTAGGAAGCGATAAGTGCAACAAACCATTTTATAGAAAAGAATTATTACTATTACCTGTAAAGATTATTATCTTTTTTATCATAGGGATTACTATAAGTACTACTGTGAGAATCAGAATTTTTATAAGGACTATAATATTCACTTGATGGGTTATTACGATAATAATTTGAGCCCTTTTCACTAGTATAAGGATTGATATTTCCCTTATAGTCGTAATTGTCTCTTACTGTATTGTTGGGGTCAGAGCGATAATGTCCTTGTACATAAGTTCCATCAGAACGATAATAACCATTAACCCACGTATCAGCAAATCCGACAGAGCAAAAAAGAAAAATGAAAGCAAAAACTAAAAATAACTTTTTCATCATTCACCTCCTTTTAAATAACCCTCTCTTCCTATTCTGCTTTTAAAGGTAATAATTTTCACCTGTCATGTCAAGTTTTTTTCAGTTTTTTTTATCAGCCTAATAATCATTAGATGAATCTCTTTTTTGTTTTGAAAATTATAAAAGAAAAAATAAGGGGTCAAAATAAGTAAAGTTGGTCTCTGTGTAATGTGGAGATACGAGTCCAATCTTCCAATATAAAAATAAACACTTAACTGCTTAGGTGGATAAATTATTTAAAAATAGCAGAGTTTCGGCCCGATTTTTCTCACAGTATCTGACCCCAGTAGCAAAAGTGCGGAAAAACCTACCCTTCTTCAGAAAAATGGTCTATAAAAGATTCACAAAAAGGCTGACAATACCCTTTTACTATTGAGAAGAGTAGTGCGAGTAATGTGACGTATGCGAGTAATGTGACGTATGCGAGTAATGTGAGTAATGCCAAGTCAAGAGATTATTCTCAGAGTTAGACAATTGATTGGCATGATAAAGAAATAAAGGTGTTTGTTCTGTAATTTCACTTGCGATTGTGGTTTGGGGATCATGAATATTGGCATGAGTAAAAGGAATCACAGCAGAAACACTATTTAAGTTAATCCCGAGTAATGCTACTAACGCAGCGCATACAGTCCCAATTTTGGCGAATAAACCCTTCATGGTTACTTCCCCCCCCACACTATACTGTAACACTCATTGTCATACGATAATCCAATTTTAAATATTGTCAAGATTTAATTGGTCTAATATTAGCACTTTGGAAAGCTGAAGTAGTGAAAATGCCACAACACATTTCTCGCACATCACAATCCTGACAGATAGGCAAGTAATTGTTCTTCCAAGGAGAAATCGATTTTCTTGAAAAAGACCATATATCTTTTGGGATAAGGCAAAGAGGAATGTTGTATATCGATGTATGTATATCCCTTCTACTTAATTCTAACACCGCACTTCGTAAATTATCTTTATAATCAATGGGGTCAATCCATATTTCATTAAAGTTTTTTTCGGCATAACCTGTTATTTCAAGACCCATAAAAGCAACGTGAAACACAAAAGGAAAATTTCTATAAACAAAAATTGCAAAAGAGTGGAGTCTCTCATAATTAAGCTTATTAATAACAAATCTTATTTCTATATTCTGGTGAAATTTGGCAAGATTATGAAGACCTTTTACGGTGTCATAAAAGCTTCCCTTTAATCTTGTAATATCATCGTGCAACGTATCCGTATCAGCATACAGGGCAACGCAAATCAAAAGATTTTTCAATCCAATGCTTGCCACCTGTTTGCTAAATTCAAAATTGCTAAATTGGGTTCCATTGGTAAGGACAGTAATATTACTTTCAGGACACCTGCTTTTACAAATTTTAAGGAAACTAATGAATTTGTCCCCTAATATTGTTGGTTCACCACCGGTGATGCATAGTCTATTTGTCTTTTTGGGATTGATGAGGTCTAAGATTCTTAAGTTAAGTTCGAACAGTCCTTCTGGATCTTTACGAGGGGGCTGAGGGCACATTACGCATCTACAATTACATTGTTCAGTGAGCAAAAAAGCGTTTTCATCTGATTCAACTTCCCACAATACATTTATGTTGCCATTAGGGTTTAATGAAACAATATCATCATTTTTCAAATCTTTAATTATTTGATTATTATTATAACATACAATAGGTAATTTTCTGAAAGTTTTTGGTGCAGAGGCTGAGGTAAATATTGCACCAGAATATCCTGTTAACCCTCTATAATCTTCATTACACAGAATGATATAATTTTTTCTTTTGAAAAAGGGTCTTCCTTGTTTGGTTATCCTTCCAATAATTACGTTACCTATATTCTGGGCTATTCCCTGGTATGTTTTCACATTCTATCTCCCGAATATCCCTATGCGTTATCCAAGACCAAAAAACATTCATTTCTTTTTCATCGTTGTTTTTTAATTTCTTAAAGATTATATCAAATAATCCCATATGCTTTTTGCAAAAATCACTTGAAGGTCTATGCCCTACAATATCTTTTGTTTCAAGATAATTTCTAATTGGATCTGCTCCACAGTATGCTTTATAAACACAGGTCGCACATCCAGGAATAGTATCAAGACATGATTTCTCTACTATTTCAGAAATTACCCTTCCATTGAAAATATCTATATACCTATCTTTAAGAACATTACCCATTAAAAAATGTTTGTCACCCATTCGTGCAAGCATTCTTGCTTCATCAGCCGGATAAACATCTCCATTAAAATCATAAATTGTACCACTAATGCCAGCACCCGAGGGAGATTGGAGATCAACAAAACCTGTTCCAAATGGCGTTAATATCCTTGTAAGTAATAATGCGGTATAATACTCAACAAATCTTGTTCCTTTGAGGTTTATTTCGATTATATAATTTAGAGCTTTTTCAAATGCTGATACAAATTTTTTGATCGGATAACCAAGATCTTCGGCATATTTTGACGCTAAACCGTAAGGATTCAATGCCCTTAAGAAAATACCGTCAAATCCTAATTTAAGATATTCATCAACAACAATATGCAATTCGTCTATATTGTCTATGGTCGTAGTCATTAAGGGAGATAATTTATCATGTGTTAACATTTTTCTCGCCAAATCTAATTTTTTCATAATTAAATCATAGCTACTTTCCCCACTCCGTAAGACCCTGTTTTTATCATGGAGAAATTTATTACCATCGAGGGAAGTTGATATAGCTATGTTGTGATCATTTATAAAGTTTAGTTTTTCTTCATCTATCAAAGTTAGGTTAGTACAAATCACAAATTCAAGACTTTTTTTATGTGTCTTGTTCAAGGTTTCAGCATGGTCGACAGTTGCAACTATTGTCTTCCAATTTAATAAAGGTTCACCACCTTGAAATTCTATTTTAACATTGGAAGAGGGAGAACAAAAAATATAATCAACAATTTTTTTCGCAGTGTCCGGATTCATGTCATACTTATAAGCTTCTGCTAATTCACTGGTAACTTGGCAGTAACTGCATTTGTGATTGCAACGCAAGGTGATAACCATCATATGAAGTGATGTAAAATTATTTAAAAAACTTTTTATAGATCTATATTTCGTTGCCAACAAATCAATTGTAAGATCAATATCTGAATCTGCTACTAAATGTCGACTGTCTAAATCTTGATAAATGTTACTATTCTTATCCAACGAATAGCCTAATAAATTATCAAAATCAGCGAGTTTTAAAAAATAATAGTCCCCAGTATCGTTGACGAGTAGGACAGAATCATTATCAAACAACTTGAAGTTGAAAGGCAGGATTGTATATTGATTATTTTTACTCATTGATATCTATTTTTTCTTTTAGATTTTTAATAGGAGCAAATGCTTGCTTGACAATCAAATCTCGTATGTTCCCATACCTCTTTCCCAAATCTAATCTAACTTGTTGGTCTAAAGCTTCATTGCAAAAAGCTTCTGCAATTTTATTTAAGTCAGTATCGCTATCTTTAAAGGGCTTAAAATAAACACCTACAGAGTGATCATCAATTGGTTCAATTAATATTGAACATAAGTCGGTAAATTTATAAGCAGCAGCGAAAATAGCCTCTCTTTCATAAAACTGCTTCTTTAATTCAACCAATAATTTGCCTTCCTCAATTTCAATAACTGGTTTCTTCATAGTAAACCTCCAGTTGATCATACTTTTAGTATCGGTTTATATCAACCCCTTCTCTCTCAGTATCTCCTTAGCCTCCTGCCCACTCATCCTAAGATATATAGCCGTTGTAGTCAAATCTTCGAATTGCCTCACCAAAAATCTACAAAGAGGCATTAAATAAAGCAAATTTGTGAAAGAAATTTCCCACATTTTGCAAGTTTATTATATAGGAAATAACGTCGCAAATGTAGCGCAGCGGAATTCGCACCCGAGTTAATTTGCTTTGTTATGTCTTGACGTTGAAAATCTCATATGCTTCTCGCCTTAACGTTTCCGTACATATTTGATAAGAATCAACTAACGCTATTATTCTATCTACTTGTTCCTTTGAGCGATAAGGACGGGAAAAAACGTCTTCAATTTGATCGTCATTTAAATATTGGTTTAGATAGAGATATGGGTTTAATTTATTCTGTTTCACGATCTGTCTAACTAATATGTTCCAACTGCTTTCAGAACTAAAACTATTAATTTGTCGCATATAGTTCAAATATTCTGATAACTCTTGGCCATATTTGTTGAATACGGCAACAAATAGCCAGTTGTGAAATCTCTTCACATTTTTACAATACTCCTCAAAAAGCTCCTCGACATTAATGCCCTTGTCATGTTTGGAGATATATTTTTTTGCAGCCGAGCTCCAGCTCCTAAACCGCGAAAGGGAATCCTTGTCAAGGAGGAAAAAGACTGATTTTCCTTCGCGAGAATACCTTATCAGCCAGTTTGCTTTGGAAAAGCGAATATGAGTAATATAGCGTCGTAGAGAGTGAATAAAACCATGCAGTTCATTGTTGCTGAAATATTTTTTTATCTCATCCTCGTATCCATCTATTTTATATTCCTTATGGAACTCACAACAATGATCCACAAGGGCCATAGCGCACATCGTTGAAGATAGAATGCCACGCTGAACTGAGACTTCTAATTTATCAACAAATGGTCGATTTATCATGTGCCAAAATTCAGGCCTTACAGATTGAGATTTAAATTTGTTTATAGAGAATAGTAGGTCATCCACCGCACTAAGAAATATTTTTAAAGATAATTGAAGCGTCCGTAGCTCAGAGAAGATCCTCCCTCCTGGCAATTTCTCAATTTCCTCCCTTGTACGGACGAAATCCCTATAATAGCATTTTCTTAGATTCGCTTTCTCCCAGGGCCGTGGCCCCAAAAAGTCATTTGATATTTTATTGCTGTCTTTCATGATTCATCAATTCCTGATTGACATAACTTATTAATATGCCGGAATGACGGCTTTGGGGTATTTAACATACTCCCTCCTTACGCATAACTAATCTTGTGTGTTCTATTCATGACTGCGACTAAATTTCACCGCGTTTTCTTCTGTTTGAATGTATTTTTTTATGCTTCGCTTTTGAGACAACTCTAGTATTTTCAGGAGTGGTTTTTCCACCTTCTGCAACCGGCTTTACATGATGTAATTCTTTACCTTTTGGCAACTTTCCACTTGGATGCCCTTTAGATTTAATGACTTTCTCAACTTTTTTAGGTGATCTTTCTTTTTTTACCTGGGCTTTTGTTGCTTTACCTTTTTTCA
>JAGGWC010000173.1 GCA_021157645.1 Candidatus Cloacimonadota bacterium
CATCTTTAAAGGGAATGAAAAGACGTGTTTCCGTTTCATCAGATTTGTAAGCATTTAAAATATAGTATTGATTATTTATCTCAAAAGTGAATTTTCCCCATTTCAGAAAGTCTCTCATATTACCGCCGGTGTCTTCTATTTTTACTTTTTCTTTGTGATCGAATTCTTCCAGTTCTAGTTCAAACCGATATTTTAAATCAGGATCAAAGTAGTTTAATTTTATGAAATTTCCTATTTTCTCCGACGGGATCGGCGATTGAAAACTAGTCTTAAAAAAATTATCTTTGCCTATTCGATTTAGTTTTATCTGAACATTATATTCTTGGGAATTCATAATTACTCCTACTTTATTTTTTTTATAATTACATTTTTGAAAAATTTAAAATATATCCTTCTTCAAGATAATTGTCGTGGCTCAATTCACCAAATATTTTACCTTTAAATTCAAATCCGTAATTTTCGATTTCATCGATTAATTCTTGCACTGAAACATTTCTTAATTCCATTAGAGGAAAATTCCCGATCGTATGTTTGGGATAGATTGAAAGAATTCCTTCGATTTGCAGAATTCGATAAATTTCTTTATAAAGAATGTTTCTTTGTTGGGAATTTAAATAATGAAGCACATCATACAACATTATAAAATCAAAGAAATTATCAGTAAAATCAAAACTCAAATCTCCATTTGAATTGATGGTTTTAATATTATTAAGTTCTAATACTTCTGCTTTATCAGCTATTTTTCTAAGGGAATGCTCATTTTCATCAATGGCAAAAACACTTCCATTTTCTCTGGTTATTATTGCTGCAGGAATTGTGTAATTTCCGTCATTACAGCCAAAATCGAGAATATTATATCCTTTCTTGATCCCCACCTTTTTGAGAAAATCCACACCCATATTAGTTTCCCAATCTGATAATTTGATCATATTTTGTTTAGAATGAAAGATGCTTTCTATCTTCTCCTTTTTTCCATTCTTCGTAGATTTTACCAATGCTTTCACAGACCTTGCGAATTCCT
Organism: Candidatus Cloacimonadota bacterium; assembly: GCA_021157645.1. Classification (GTDB taxonomy): domain Bacteria; phylum Cloacimonadota; class Cloacimonadia; order Cloacimonadales; family TCS61; genus Tenebribacter. The sequence goes on from JAGGWC010000173.1 coordinate 1,022, forward strand.
ACATCTAATTCCTCATCTTTTACAACGATACAAACAAATTTTTTCTTAATTCGTTTAATATTAGGTCCGAATATTTTTGATACTACCACCGAAACATCTTCCTCAAGAAGTAAGCTACTAACACCTTTAGCTTTTTTTGGATCAGCGTGCATATCTTCTTCTTCGGTTGTATTATCAATTATTTTGATGAATTTAGCATTTCCATTATCAATTTCATAAATATAATAGTGTTCTGCATCGCCAAAATGGCGACCCATAAATGTTTTACCATCATCTGTGGCAAAGGCAACTTTCAATTTTTTCATATTTCTCTCCAATTAAATAATCCCCGAAATTTAAAAACTTCGGGGATTTAAGCTAATTAAGTTTCTCTCAAATCACCATTCTTGTAAGCATCAAAAGCTTCTTTTACAGTCATCTCACCAGCTCCAACAAAAACTTTTATACCCATTTGGGAAACAACTGCTCCCGCATTGCCACCAGGTCCGTTACCTGTTATAAGAACATTAATATTATATTCAGACATTATCTGAGCAGTTTTGGGTCCTGCCCCGTGTGCTTCATTAGCAATTGATCGATTGTCATAGATATCAATTTTTTCAGTTTCTTCATCATAGATAAAGAAGAATTCAGTTCTCCCAAATCTTGGATCCATTTTGGAATCCCATTCCGTTCCTTTCGTCGTTAGTAAGATTTTCATTTAAACTCCTTTATTGCCACAGAGACACAGAGAGCACAGAGAAAATCTCCTCTTGAGAGGAGTCCGACTTTAGTCGGGAGAGGTGTGTATTCTTCCATCCGTGCTTTTCCGTGTTCATCCGTGAGCTATATCTTTTTTATTTTTTCCCAACTTTTTTCTAAAATCTGTTTTATCTTCCCATCATTAAATTCCACAATTGTTTTGCCCATTGTCATAGCCTTTGTAAAATTTTCATCATAAGGAATACTGGCTATGAAATCTATTTTTTCATCTTCTAAAAATTGTTTAATACGGTTTGTTTTATTATTATTAATATCTGCTTTATTGATGATACATCCTGCTTTTATTCCGAATTTTTTCACTAGTTCATAAACTCGTTTTAAATCGTGAATACCGGAAACGGAAGGTTCTGTAACCAGCACGACATAACTTGCACCGGAAAGTGATGAGACAACAGGGCAACCAACTCCTGGAGAGCCATCCACAATAACAATGTTCTTTCCTCCTTTTTCTGCCAATGCTTTTGCTTCATTTTTAACTTTTGCAACCAATTTGCCCGAATTATCAGCTCCAACGCCTAATTTTGCGTGCACCATTTTTGTTTTCGTTTTAATGTTGGAGATAAACCATTTTCCCACATTCTGCTCATTCATACTTATTGCATCAGTAGGGCAAACAAGTGCACAATATCCGCAACCTTCACAATCAAGAGGTTGAACAACATATTTATTATCAATAACTGGTATCGCATCCCAACGGCATACTTCAGCACATTTTCCACATTTAATACATTTTTCCTGATCTATTTCTGCGAGCAATCCGCTATAAAAATCTTCAGATATTTCTAGATCTGGTTGCATAAGAAGATGCATATCGGCTGCATCTACATCGCAATCCGCTACTACTATATTTTTTCCTCCCAAATAAGCAAAAGAAGCTGTAATCGATGTTTTTCCTGTTCCACCTTTTCCTGAAATTATTACGATTTCTTTCATTTTGTAACCACCTGTTTGCCACAAAGACACGAAGACACTAAAAATAAAACATTAACTTTTCCTGTGTTCTCTGTGTTCTCTGTGTACTCTGTGTCTCTGTGTTGAAGTGTTATACCTTTCATAATACATTCTCCTGCTGATATTCTGAAATGAAAGAAATAATGCTTTCAAGTTGAATTTTTACTTCCGGAATTTTAGTATAAATAAGATTTCCCCCAGAATATATCTCTGCAATTTTTCTCATATTGGGGATTTTGGCTATTATGGGGATATTATTCTCTTCGCAATATTTTTCCACATTATTATCTCCGATTCCAAACCTGTTGATGATCACCCCCATCTCTTTTTTTAACTCTTTCATTGTTTCTATAGCGAGTATTAAATCGTGTAATCCAAAAGGTGTTGGTTCGGTTACAAGTAAGATCAGATCAGCATCTTTAGTGGCTTCAATTACCGGACAAGAAGTTCCTGGGGGAGCATCAAAAATTTTGATTGTTCTTTTCGGGAAATTCTCATCTACGTAATCTAAAGTTTGTTTAATGAGTGGGACTGCCTGTTCTTCACCAATGATAAGTTTGCTCTCAATAAAATCTAAATTTCCTGATTTAAAATGTTTCAATTCTCCCATTTTTTTGGGAATCATCGGAAGTGATTTTGTGGGGCATAATTCGCTGCAAGCATAACATCCGTGACACAATTCAGGGAAAACCATAATCATTTTACCCAGTTTCATCACGGCATTAAAATTACAGACTTTCTGACAATTCCCGCAAAGAATGCATTCGTCTTTTTTCCATTCAGGAATCATTTTAAATTTATCTTCTTCTCTTATTTTTTTACCGGAGATGAATAAACCTGAATTTGGTTCTTCCACATCAAGATCTGTCAATACAACATTTTCGGATTCTGCTAATAGAGAAGCTAAATTTGTTGAAACAGTAGTTTTTCCTGTTCCGCCTTTTCCGCTGGCTATTGCTATTTTCATATTTTTCCTTATTCCTGTATTACATGAATGATATTTTGTTATAATTTCAATTTTCTATATCTTCAGGAGGTACAATTAAGACAGGTATCCGAGAGAGAGTTAGTAGTGATTTATGAATGCTTCCAAACAGAAGATTATGAAATTTTCCATGTTTATGAGAACCAATAACAATAAGATCAGCCTTAAATTTATCAGC
>JAGGWC010000224.1 GCA_021157645.1 Candidatus Cloacimonadota bacterium
ATTGAGAAATAGCAACACAAAAACCGTATTAACCCGAATTTCACAGCGATTTTTCTTGATATTTTTGGAATTTATACACGCATTTATTGTATATTTTTGGAATCTAGCTATAAAAAATAGTATTTTTCTTTTTCTTGCGATTCTATCAAAAATATCTTAGAATTTATAAAAAATGCAGGAGATATTATGCTTTACGCAAATATGGGTATGAGAAGAGAAAGTAACAATACGCCATCTTCTAACTCAGGTTCTTCAAAAGGGGATCTTGAGATCCTTACAGATAGATTTGAAAAGTTGAAATTGGTAAACTTGGCACTTTGGACATTCATCAAAGAAGCTCATGGTATAACCGAAGAACAACTTATTGAACGGTATAAGCAAGTTGATATGATCGATGGAAGCAGTGATGGTAAGTTAAAGGTTGGTATCAAGAAATGTACCAAATGTGGTAAGACTTTGAATCCTAAGTTCGAGAAATGTCAGTATTGTGGAACGATTGTGAGTTTCGGAACAATTTTCGAGGCGATCTAAATGAAAAACGGGTCGAATTCGGCCCGTTTTTTCAATAAAATTTATTCTATCCAATATGTTTCTTTAAGAATTTTTCCATTGCTCTATAAAAATCGAATTTATTCTCTTCGTTATAGAAACCATGACCTTCGTTATCCTTGACCATGTATTCTACTTCCACGCCCCTTTTCTTGAGAGCATCAACCATTTGATCCGATTCATTTATGTTTACTCTAGGGTCATTAGCACCCTGAACTACAAATAATGGAGTTTTGATCTTATCAGCGTTTAAAGCAGGAGATGTAGCTTCAAATAGTTCTTTATCTTTTACAGGATCACCTGCCATTTCATAAAGCATTTCTCTCATCTGATTCCAATATGGAGGGATTGTTTTCATAAAAGTGAACATATTAGAGACACCAACATAATCAACAGCAGCAGCATAAAGATCAGGGTCTTTTACAATACCCATAAGAGTTGCATAACCACCGTAACTGCCACCATATATAGCAACCTTTTTTGGATCTGCGATACCTTTTTCTATGGCCCAATTGACAGCATCGGTGATATCTTCTTGCATTGTAAGGCCCCACTGCTTGTATGATAACTCCAAAAACTTTCTTCCATAACCTGTAGAGCCTCTAAAGTTCATTTGTAATACTGCATATCCTCTATTAGCTAAAAATTGTATTTCAGGATTAAATCCCCATTGATCTCTTGCCCAAGGTCCTCCATGAGGGTTTATAATAATAGGTAAGTTCTTATGCTCTATACCGATTGGTAAAGTTAGATATCCATGAATTTTCAATCCATCTCTGGAAGTATATTCAATTGGTTTCATTTCAGACATTTCTTCTTCTTTTAACCATGGAGCAAGATCAAACAACTTAGTTATTTCCCAAGTAATCAGATCTAAATAATAATATGTTCCATAGGTCCTGTCACTTCCTGAATAGAAAACGCATTTTGTTTCATCTTTATTAAAGGAAGTTACACCATTCTCATATTCTGGAAATTTTTCATCCATAAAATTTTGGATCTTTTCTCTGATATCATCAAAAAAGTGAAAATGTCGTTTGTCAGTAACATAATATGCTCCTGTGATAACCTTTCTTTTCTTTGAATGCATAAGATAGTGAACATCTACTTCGGGATGCTCAAAGATCAATTTTCCCTCTTTACCGGTACTCAAATCATATTCAAAGATAGCACTTTTATCTCTACCCATATTTGAGCTGACATAAATTGATTTGTTATCAAATGTGAAAAATAACGGAGCAGAACTTTCTTTGAAATTATATGATGCTATCTCTTTCCATTCGCTTTCTTCAGTTTCACGATAAAGAATTCCTGTATTTACACCATCGGTCGTTGTCGCTAAACGGAGTTTGCCATCATGATCAGTTATCCAACTCGAAATATTTCCTGGATTTTCTGCTATCTCAGTCATTTCTCCAGAAACTATATTCAACCTGTAAATATCAAATATTTCAGGGTTTCTTTTGTTCATTTGAAATATAATATGCTTAGGGTCATCTTCAAGATCATCCACAATATCACATTTTACTTTCTCGAAAGGGGTAAAGTCTATTAGATTTGAACCGTCAAGATCAACTCCATAAAGTCTTGTATTTTCGTCTCCACCTTTATCCATTATATACACAAGGCGTTCGTCACTTGCCCAAATATACCAGTAAATACTTCTTTTTGTAGCTGATGTAAGTCTCTTTATTTCACCGGTTTTCATGTTTTTTACATGAACATTCATTCTACTTTCCCAAGGTTCCATCCAGGATAAGTACTCTCCATTAGGTGAAATTTGAACTGATGTTTTTTCAGGATTTTTAAAGAAATCTTCCATCGGTATTAATCTAGCCATTATTGCTCTCCAATTATTTAATTATTTTCAGAATACTTCTCATAATTCGACACTATAAGATCTCTGATATCGTTATGGATATCTTTTAGCTGTTCTTTATCCATTTGATGGATGTTTACTTCGGGACTAACGACAATAGTAACATCGGTAGGTTTATTTTTCTTAACATTTTCAACAATATTTTCAGATCCGATAATTGTTACAGGTAGTATTGGCACACCTGCCATTATA
>JAGGWC010000113.1 GCA_021157645.1 Candidatus Cloacimonadota bacterium
GCTAATATTCAATTATTGACAGAAATATTAATAATTAAAATATACCATTAATGAATAAAATAGTATTGTTTTTTTTAAAGAAATATTCTTCATCCCCAAAAAGAGAATGGTTGCGCTTTGATTCTATTTTTATGGTCATAGGTATAATCATATCCGTAGCAACACTCACTGTGGCATTATCAATATTTGAAGGATATGAGACCGTACTGAAAAATACAATTCTCGGTGTAAATTCACATATCTATATTTTTAAATCTGGTGAAGGAAATCTTACAAAACAAGATGTTGAACAAATAGAAAATGAACTGCAAGAATATGAAAATGTAGAAAACACCTCTGCTCTTATAATTTCTCAGGCAATGGCTGCTAATGGGAATAGAATAAAGGGATCTATTGTTCGCGGGATAGACTGGGAAAAGCAGGAACTTCCCAGCAAATATAAGAAATATGTAGTGGAAGGAACCTGGAGACTCGATGATGAAAACTCGGCAGTCGTAGGTTATAAATTAGCTAAGGAATTGAACCTGAAATTAGGTGACACCTTTAAACTTATCAGTCCGATGAATTCCAAAGTAACTCCAATGGGTTTAAAACCAAAAGAAGAAATTTTTACACTTGTAGGTTTGTTTAGATCCGGGATGTATGAGTACGACAGTAAATTCATCTTTATTGATAGAGAAAAAATGGCAGAATTTAATTCCATGGAGAATGAATTTACAATGGTTGAAGTAAAACTGAAACCAGATTGGATCGAGAAAGCTGATTATATTGCTTATACATGGGAACATGAATTTGATTATCAATATCAAATATCTTCATGGGTGGATTTTAACAGTAATCTGTTTGCATTATTAAAAATGGAAAAATGGGTAATTTTCATCATCTTAAGCTTTCTAATCCTTATTGCATCGTTCAACGTAGTGAGCTCTGTTTCTACATCGATAATGGAAAAACGTACAGAACTGGGAATATTAAAAGCATTTGGAGCTTCCGATAAAATCCTGCAAAAAATATTTATTAGTAAAACTCTAATACTCGCTTTGTTATCTGTTTCATGCGGTCAGATACTGGGAGTTCTATTAGCAAAATTCCTGAGTTGGCAAAAATTCTTTGTACTCAAAGGAGAAGTTTACTTTCTTGAAGAAATAAACGTTCAATTTAGTTATATCAGTTGGGTTATAATTCTTGCTGTTTCAATGCTGATAGTTTTTGCAGCATCGCTGATACCTCTAAAGAATATATCAAAATTGAATATTACAAATATAATTAGGAAAACATAATGCTAAAACTGGGAGATTAGAATTGAGTTTAATAAGAGTTGAAAAGTTAAAGAAAAGTTACAACGAGGCATCCGGAAAGTTGGAAGTCTTAAGAGGAGTAGATCTGGAGATTCAGCCGGGTGAAATGATAGCGATCACCGGAGAATCCGGCAGCGGTAAAAGTACACTTCTTCATATGATGGGAATGCTTGATAGTTTTGATTCCGGTAATATTTTTTATTCAGGCAAAAAGATAGATGTGAAAGATAAATATCTAAATGAATTCAGGAATAAACGAATTGGATTTGTTTTCCAGTTTCATTATCTTTTAGAAGATTTTACAGCCGAAGAAAATGTAGCAATGCCAATGTTTCTGGCTACAAAAAATCTTAAGGTAAGCGTAAGAGAATCCAGAAAATTATTAAAAGCACTTGATCTTTATGACAGGCGTAGTCATTATCCCAATCAGTTAAGCGGTGGAGAACAGCAAAGAGTAGCGGTAGCACGAGCTCTGATAAATTCACCGGAAATCATTTTTGCTGATGAACCAACTGGAAATCTGGATTCAAAACATAGTGAGGAATTAATTAATATTATGATGAGTCTAAATAAAAAATACGGACAAACTTTTGTAATTGCAACACATAATAAAGAAATAGCAAGTAGAATGGAAAGATGTTTCATTCTGGAAAATGGAATTTTAAAAGAAACAACAAAATAAGATATTAATTTTTAATGAAAAAGAAAACCTGGCTATTTATTATTGTGTTAATTGTCTTTATCATCAATATTTCTTTCTTTGTATTGGTAAGATTGGCAAAAGTGGATAAGATAGTCCAATCTAAGATTTCCAATCAACTTTCTGATATCCTAAACGCTGACATTAAAATGGAAGAATTTACTTTTAATGATAAACAAGCAAATATTTCAGGAATCGAGATTAATAAAACTGGTAAATTTAATCTAAAAGTTAACCAGCTTTATATTGAGTATGACTTGTTAAAATTAATTTTCTCAAAATTTAAAAATTTAAAAGCGATAAATCATATTAAGATCTACGATCCTGAATTTTCTATTCAAATTAAACTTGATGGGAATAAAAAAGAGAAAAGTAAATTTATTATTCCTGATGTTACAGAATACTTTAAAATGCTCGATATATATAATGGAAAATTTAATCTTGAATTTGATAATAAAGTTATTAAAATTGCTAACAGCTGGGAAAAGATAAACCTTGCCGTAAAGAATAATAATAGCTCTGATATTACATTATCAGCAATTTCAGGTGAAGGATCCAATCTGAAAGCATCATGCATTTTAAACAAAGGCTCACTAATAAAAGCCGATCTGAAACTAAATGATCTTAAGCCTTCAAAGGTAGAAATTTTACAATTAAAATCTTTAGGGTTTGCTATTGATGCAGATTTACACTACTTTGACAAAAAACTTAATTATATTTCAAATTTAAAAAATGTTAATGCTGAACTTGCAGGAAAGAAAGCATCAATTGATTCAATATTTATTTCTGGGAAAAATAAACGAACTTTTATCACACTCCACAATTCATATTTAGATGGCAACAAAATAGAAGGAAGTGCAAATATTTATAATATTCTCTCAAATAATCGAACAATCAATTCTGAACTTACAATTTCAAATGTATCTCTACACAAATATATTGAGCAAGTTAATGGGAATTTAAATGCAAACATCAATATCTCAGGTAAGGTTACCAAGCCAGTAATCAATGCAAAATTAACTTCCAATAAACTTACGGTAGCTAAGCAGGAATTAAAGGATATTAATGTTACAGCAATTATGAAAGATGGTAATATTGAACTGAACTTAAAAAAATCTATCTGGGAAGAAAATCTATTAATTGGAGATGGATATTATAAGATCAGAGAAGGTTTGCATCTGAATTTCCATTCCAAAAATATGCTCTGGCAAAAAGGAAAGTTACAAATTATGGGTGATCTTTCGTCGGTAATAGACTACCAGAATATTCCCAAAATATTTATAAAACTTGATAATATAAATATTAAATCCAGTTTATTTGAGTTTGATGATCTGACTCTCAAAGCAAATCTAACAGGTGACGATTTTATCGCAGATGTTACGCATTCATTAAAAAATATTGGTTTTTCATGTTTTGGAAATATTCGATCTCAAGAATTAAAAGCAAAATTAAAACTTCGCGGATTAGATTTAAATCAAGTTTTGAACGAAAGCTCCCTTCCAATTCTTACTGGAAATATAGAAGTTGATGCCAACAAATATAGTATTGTAACAAATTCTAATATTATGGTTTATGATATGGATTACGGCAAATTAGGGGGAAGGTTTAAAACCAATGTTAAGCTAGATCTTTCTAAAAAACATTCTCTCATTAATTTGCAATCTTATAATGCCAGATATAATTACGAACCATTTAAAATTGATTTATTAGCAGAAGGATCACTGGATAGTCTTCAAATCAATTATTTAAAATTAAATCAGATGATAAATATAAAAGGTTGGTTAAAGCAAAAACCCGAATTTAATTATAAGTTATCTATACAAGGTGATAACATTAAGATCAAAGAATTTTCCAAATATTTGTTGGATTATTATACTTCCCAGCAATTAGATGGAAATTTTAGTATTGATGTAAATGTAGACAATTTGGAGGAAGGAAATATAGATGGATTAATTACTGTTGATAATTTCAAAACAAGTAGCATGAAAGAACTCGATGCTAAATTGAAACTTGTTGGGAACAGCTCCAAGATAAATATTCGGGATAGCTTTATTAAAACAAATGAACACAAAATTATCGATTTACAAGGTGCTTTAACCATAAACCCGGAGATTAGCATTACAGCGAACGGAATTATAGATTCACTTCAATTAGCTGATATTCTCCAGAAGGAAAATTTGAATGGGATAGTAAAAGGTGGCATTGAATTTTCTAGATCGCAAAATAATAACAAATTTCAAATGGATTTTGAAGTGAAACAATTCAAACTAAACAAATTCCGTGCTGACCTTTTAAAGTTTGATATTCTCCAAAATGACAGTTTGCTCTATGTGAACGAAATCAAATGCTATAGGAAAGATGAATTCAATTTAAGATCAAATGGTACGATAGGTTTCAATATTTTGAATAGTAAAGCATTTTCAGATACAAATTATCTTTCAATTAAATTTGATGGTGATTTGATAAAAATGTTATCTGATCAGACAAATGCAATAATTAGTGGCGGGTCAGATGCAGAGTTTGAATTTAAGATTGGAACACGAGATTGTAAAATATTTATAGAGAAAGGAAATTTCTCTTTAACTAAAGGATACATGAAAATAAACGATCAACCTGAAGATATAGATAAGTTAACCTTCAAATTTGAAATCATCAATGATATTTTCCAAATAGATAAATTCCAATTCCGCATGGGCGAAGGTAGATGCCGCATTTTTAATGAGATAACTAACGATAATGAAGATTTTATTTTGGGTACGCTTAATATTGGAAAGATTCTTATTGATACCAATGACGGCGGAGTTCTCTTTAATATGCCAGGATACATTCCTGAGAATAACGTGGTAAAAATAGTGATTTCTGGAAGGGACAATGAATATTTTGAAGTAAGAGGTCCATTTGAGGATGTTCATCTGATTGGTGATTTGAATATCTCGAATGGTGGTGTAATCTTCCCGCCAAATACAGAAAATCTACTAAAACTTTTTAATACCGTTCGTGAAAAAAAAGACAGTGGAAATGTTACATTACCACTTAGTTTTGATCTTATGATAAATTTTGGTGAAAATATGAAGTATGTAACATATCCAGTAGATATAAAACTAAATCAAGGTGGATATCTTAATTTAATTTATGAAAATGAAAAATTTACGATCGCTGATGCGCTATTCATAGCAGAGGAAGGTTCAGTTGATATTTTTGGAACTGAAATGAAATTGGATTATTTGCAGATTCAACTTAGCAAATTCACAGAGGGTGCCAATATATCCGGCACATTTTATAAGAAAACAGCTGATGGTTCATTGATAACTTTGAATATTTATAATGAAATCACAGATAATGATGAGGTGGGAACTTTAAAATTTTCTCTTCTTAGTGATAATGCTAATGATCGGATAACAGATATTTTATCTAAACTTAGATACAATAGATCAATGGAAGATATTTCACCTGATCAGAAAAAAACATTATTGCAGGATGAAGTAATTCAAATAGCTGGAATGGGATTGGAAAGTGCAGTAATGGATCCTTTATTATCACCTTTAGAAAATTGGGTAAGAAAAACATTAAAGCTAGATTATTTCCATATTCGGACAGACCTTGTACAGAATCTCTTTGCCAGCTATTCTTCTGACGAAAAATCACAATATGAGATTTATGATGAAACTAATGAACTTACTAAATTGTCATCTGAATTGTTCTTGAATAACTTGTCTATAAGTATGGGAAGATATTTGAGCCGTGATCTATTTCTTGATTATGAAACACGTGTAGAAAGATCTCAGGATGTTGCTTTAACATCTGAGATGGGCGTATTTCATGAGTTTTCATTAAGATATCAATTACCGTTTAAATTCAGAATTTTATATAAATATATAATATTACCCTTCAAGGAAGAAAACCCACATGAGATCATGCTGGAAAAATCATTTAAATTTTAGAACAAAATAACTTTTACATTTTATTATTTTGCCCTATTTTAATTATTGACACTTTCCCTACAATTTACATTTTTTTTCAGAAATTCTTTCCACTGGATTTAATCCAAGTATAGAAGGTAATTTTGGATTAGATTATCATTTTAGAGATTTTCTATTTATAGGAAAATTTGGTTACCGCATAGTAAATATTTCTGAATTAAATGGAAAAACTAAGCTTAATAATAATGTTCAGTATTCGGGAGTAATACCATTGGAAGTGAATCTTTCAGGTCTTATTTTATCAATAGGGGTGGGTTTCAATTTTTAACTATTGTTTTCTGGGATAAAATGACGTGGCACATCGCTGTTAATTAATCTTCTACTTTATTTTTTAAATTTTTGTATCTGATCTCTTTAATCCCATCTTGCTTATCTTTCCTTGATTTATTTCTTGACCTAATTTAGAGTGTATTCTTATGAAATATTATTGGAGAAACTAAAATGATAAAGAGAAGAAAAACTAGAATTATACAGGTTGGCAATATAGCTATCGGTGGTGATAATCCTATTTCTATACAATCGATGACCACAACAAAAACAGCAAATGTAAAAGCTACTGTTCAACAAATAAAAGAATTGGCAATTGCCGGTTGTGATATAGTACGCGTTGCAGTTCCAGATATAATTTCAGCCGAAGCAATAAAACAGATAAAACAGCAAATTTCAATTCCACTTATCGCAGATATACATTTTGACTATACACTTGCAATTGCTTCAATAAAAGCAGGGGTTGATGGATTACGTTTGAATCCTGGCAATATTGGCAGTGAGCAAAACGTGTTAAAAGTTATTGATGTTGTTAGGGAGAGAAAAATCCCCATTCGCATTGGTGTAAACAGTGGTTCTCTTTCAAAGGATAAACTAAAGAAATATGGTGTTTCTGCACAAGGGATTGTGGAAAGTGCTTTGGAACACGTTGCTATTCTGGAAAAAGCAAATTATCATGAGATCAAGATCTCAGTGAAGGCTTCTTCAGTACCATTAACAATTGAGTCTTATAAATTACTCTCATCCAAAACTGGTTATCCGCTTCATTTAGGAGTTACAGAAGCTGGAACAGAATTTACAGGAACAATCAAATCTTCAATTGGCATCGGTACTTTATTAGCAGAGGGAATTGGAGATACACTCCGAGTTTCCTTAACTGCAGATCCGGTAAAAGAAATTACTGTTGGAAAAGAGATACTAAAAGCACTTCATCTTCGCAAAGGTTTAGAAATTATCTCCTGCCCCACTTGCGGCAGAACCGATATTGATATTATCTCACTGGCAAAAAAGGTTGAAAAAGCTTTGGAGAAATATGTTGATACAGATTTATCAGTTGCAGTAATGGGCTGCATTGTGAACGGTCCGGGAGAAGCCCGAGAAGCAGATTTTGGTATTGCCGGTGGTAAACATGAAGGACTGCTCTTTAAGAAAGGGAAAATTTTACGTAAAGTTAAGGAAGAGGAATTAGTTCCACAACTTATTAAACTCATTGAAGAGAATGTTAAAATTTAAAAGTTTTAGTTTCCTACTTTTATTCTGCACAATATTGAATGCTGAGCTTATGATCGGCGAGATAAAATTTGAGGGCAATAAGCTCATCTCAGATAAAGAACTTAGCACCAGCATATTATCAAGACCCAAAAGCATATTCAATCAAACGCTCTTAAATAAAGATGCGAAATATATTTCCGATTATTATTCTCATAAAGGATTATATAATATCAAAGTTCATGCTCCTCAAATTATCACCCACTCACCCACTCGAATCGACGTAATATTCCAAATAGAAGAATTGAGTGAAATTTCAATAACAAATATCAGTTTTATGGGAAACAGCTACATCACCGATTCCAAATTATCTTTTGTACTTCCCAAACATGATTTAACCTTATTGGAATTAGCAAATTCGCTTAAAACTTTGGCTGGATATTATGCTGACAATGGTTTTCTTTTTGCAGATGTAAAGCTTGATAGCCTGAAAAATGAGAACGAAAATTTTACTGCATTCATTAAAATTGATGAAGGTAGATTTTGTCAGTTCACAAAGTATAAATTTCAAGGTAACAAAACCACCCGTGGTGAAACCCTGATTAGAATTTCACGATTGAACCTGACAAATAAGATTACTCCAGCTATTATAAAACAGGCTTCAAATAATATTCAACAAAAAAAATATATTAAAAACTGCGTTCTGATACCACTTGATTATAGTACATTACTATTTCAGGTAGAAGAAGACCGCATGAGTTTGATTTCGGGCATATTGGGTTATGATAATTCTAAGGAAGGGGATAACAGAATCACTGGCTGGGTCGATCTTGAGTTTATGAATCTGTACGGAACTGACCGTTCTCTTGCGTTAAACTGGCAGCATCTTTCTGCAGATGTTAGTTCTATTGAACTGAAATATCATGAATCCGGTATCACACATTATCCGGTTAATGCTGATCTTTTAGTTTACCGTCAAGAAGTTGATTCCACTTATATAAAATCTAAATTCGAAAATGAAATTTATTATTTTAACCTCTACAACCAATATGGAATATTTTTTGGAATGGAAGACATCTTTCCCGGTAGTCGAAAAACATCCATAATCGAAAAATCATCCTTTAAAAAACTTGGTGTTTTGTGGAATATGAGTGCATTAGATAATATTCTCAATCCATCATCAGGAAAAGAGATATATTTGAAATATTATTATATTTTTAATAATATAGACAAGAAAGATCTTCGTAAACAAGCGATTGAAATTAGATGGGCAAAATATTTTGATCTTGGAAAACAATTTGTTTTGGAATTTGACGTAAATGCAAATGTGATCGAGAATAAACAGTTAACAGAATTTGAAGTTTATGAACTCGGTGGTGCAAAAAGTCTACGCGGTTTTAATGAAGATATTTTCTCAGGATTCCGTGTTGGTTGGTCAGATATAGAGTTGAGATATCTTTTCGGACAAAATTCAAGATTTTTTGCTTTTGGTGCATACGGCTATATAGAAAATCAAAATTATAAATACAGCGATCTTTTCAGTTTTGGCTTTGGTCTTCGTACTCATACCAAGATCGGACTGCTCGGTATTGATTACGGATTGGGGATTCAAAATGGTGAAATGAGAAATCCACTTGACGGAATTATTCACATTGGAATAGAAACAGGATTGTAAAATTAGGAATGTGAAATGTGAAATAAAGAAAATTGTCTTTCTAAGGTTTCTCTCAATTTATCTTTCGAAGAATCTCGTGAGAATTTTTGCAACATTGCTTCTCGTAATAAAGTGAGATCCTTCTAAAGAACAACGTGCAAGATTCGTCAGGATGACAAAAGACTACATTTTCAATAATTGTAGTTGTTATATTATTAAGGAGGTTTTATGGAACAAAGTGGTCTTATTAAAGTTGGTGTATATGTTGATGTTTCCAACATTGCACAGAATGGCGGATACGGAATGCAGTATGATATTTTAAGAACATTCGCCTGCAGAAATAATGGCGTAGCAATGCGTTTGAATGCTTATGTCGCTTATGATGAAGATATGGCAGAAAGAAACTCGGAGTATAAGAAAAAGTCAGAGAATTTCCATTCTATTTTACGTGATTTTGGTTATAAAGTTATAGTTAAAGTTGTTAAGTGGTATGTGGATGAACATGGCGTACGCTATGGAAAATCTAATGCTGATCTAGATATGGCTGTTGATGCATTGCGTCAGTCAGAAAGATTAGATTATGTATTATTGGTTACCGGCGATGGAGATTTTGTTCAGGTTGTACGAGCACTGCAAAGTAAGGGTTGTAGAGTGGAAGTGTTGGCATATAAAAATGTTTCTCAGGATCTTATAAATGAGGCTGATGTATTTACATCAGGATATATGATTCCGGATCTTTCTCCTATTGAAATGCAGAAAATAAATAATGAAACTCGTATTGTTCGAGGCGTATGTTATTCTTTCTTCCCGGAAAAAGGATATGGATTCATGCGCTTCATGAAAAACATAAGCGGTTCTCTTTGGATACGTGATACACGTAAAGAGGAATCTCCTTATGGAACAGCTTTCGTGCATAGCTCTCAATTCCCTGAGGGAGTTGATGTGAAGAGACTTCCTAATAGAAATATGATCTTTGAGTTTGAACTAAAAGAGATCAAAGATAAAGGTATGCAAGCTGAGAATATTAAGCTGTTAGATTAAGAGGTTTTGTGGAAAATACATATTGCGTTATAGATGTCGGTACAAATAATGTTTTGTTACTAATTGCATCGGTAATCGATCATCTTGAGATCATCAAACGTGATTCCATGATATCTGCTCTCGGTAGAGAAATGAAAGACGGTCTTCTTGATGCTGCAGCTATAAAACGCACAAAATTCATTTTAATTGATTTCATAGAGCAAGCTTATGAATTTACAAAAAATATTATCGTGATTGGAACCAGTTGCTCACGTGATGCAAAAAATATTGCTTTATTATCAAATTGGTTAGAAGATAAATACAAAATAAAATATCATATTATTTCTGGAGATGAAGAAGCACGTTTAAATGGTATTGCTAATGTAAATGAATTTAAAGAATATCATAATATTATCTTGTTTGATGTTGGCGGCGGTAGCACAGAGATTATCTGGATTGAAAACACAAAAATAATTCAAACTCAAAGCATTAATTTGGGTATCAGAAAAATGCAGAATACATTTGATTCCGATTATCAGGAAAAACAGAAAGAAACAAAAAGATTACTTGATACTCTCAAATCTTCCTACTTTACAAATCCTGCTCTAATTGGTATCGGTGGAACCGCAATCAGTTTGAGTGCTATGAAGTTTAAACTTGATGAGTATGATCCGCAAGTTGTTCATAAGAGTAAAATAACACTAAGTGAGCTTAAGGAAATTCTTATCAATTTACGTGGAAAATCAGAATTACAAATTGAAAAATTGATGCCTTTTGAACCCAAACGAGCTGATCTGATTGAAACTGGTACGATGATTATTATGGAAATACTTGATTATTTTGAAGTTGAAGAATTTTTTGTCAGTGATCGTGGAATCCAATTTGGGATTCTTGCTCAGAATAAACAGGAGTTAGCTAAAATGTTATCCATAGGTTAGAAAAAATGAAAGATATTAAATTGAAACATCAAAATGGTAAACCTTTAGAGATAAAAATTAAAGGTCAAAAAATCGGACGCGGGCATTATACAATGATTGCTGGACCCTGCACAATTGAGAATCACGAAGATTTGCTTGCTATAGCTGTGGAATTAAAAAAAATGGGTATTCATTTTTTCCGCGGTGGAGCTTATAAAATGCGAACATCTCCTTATAATTTTCAGGGACTCGGAAAGAAGGGTTTAGAATTTATGAAAAGAGTTGCTGATGAAACTGGTATGATCTCTGTTTCGGAAGTTGTTTCTACCGAAGATGTTGAAATGATAAAAGAGTATGTGGATATTTTGCAGGTTGGAACGCGGAATATGTCAAATTACAGGCTGCTCTTGAGATTGGGAAAAGTAAATAATCCTATAATTCTGAAACGCGGTTTCAGTAGTACAATAGAAGAATGGTTGCTGGCAGCAGAACATATAATTGAAGCAGGAAATTCTAAAGTGATACTTTGTGAACGTGGTATACGAACCTATGAAACTTACACACGCTACACACTCGACATTTCTGCAATTCCCGCTATAAAAGAATTGAGTAATCTACCAATAATCGTTGATCCATCACACAGTTCTGGGAGACGTGAAATGATAAAATCGTTAAGCTGGGCGGCTATTGCTGCTGGCGCCGACGGACTTTTGATCGAAACTCATTTCTCACCAGATAAAACTGTTTGCGATAGTAAACAAACAATTGATCTGGAAATGTTAAAAGATATTATCGAAGGCAATAAAAAATTATTGAATCTATGGGATTGAAAGTAATTCTATAAAAAAAGAACCTTGAAAAAATAATATTATCAAGGTTCTTTTTTTATATTTTAACTTATTTAAACTTAATTACAATTTTATCATTCATATCAGCTTTAAATCCAGAATATTTTCCCATTGATCTTTTCATTTCTTCATCAGAAGCTTCCTTGCTACCGGCTAATGCCTTAAATGCTTTTTCATTTTTCATTATCTCATCAAAATCTATTTCAGAAAGAATGATTGTATTTCCTTCTTTATGGGTTGCATTAGTCTTAATGATCTTTCCATTAACAACAACTTTTACAGATATTTTCATACCTGCATACATCGCTTTCATCATTTCTAAATCTTGATCGCTAATTGATTCATTTTCATCTGGTTCTTCTTCATAGTCCATCTCTTCGTAATCACCTTCATCTTCTTCATAGGGAAATGAAATGATAAGTTCTGAAGTACTTCCTTTCTTAAATGCAAAGTGCATTTCTTGGTTATCTTCTCCCATTCCAGAATTGCTCAAAATATTATCTGCAGGATTTTCACTAATTTTGATCTTTGTGATATCATTAAAACTATAAATAGCATGATATCCAAGTTTGCCATCTCTCTCCATAGGTTTACTGGAAACATATTTAACTCCTTCACCCATTTTAGATGCATTTCGTTTAAGATCATCTATATCATGATATTCTGATTCATCTCTTTTCCCTTCGACTTTACTTCCGCCAAAACTCATAGCCATCTGTTTCATCTGATCAATAAATTCCTGCGACATTAAAACAGTTTCCTCTATTGTTCCACTTCCATCTTTGTTAACTTTTATAATACGTTCGACTTGGAAACAACCAGACAAAAACAATAATGCAATTAACCCAATTACAACAAATTTAATATTTTTCATATCCTCTCTCCTCAATGTGATAAAGGAACTCTTTGGATAGTGCTATTTCTGTCAAATTAATTAATCCAAGGAGTTTTACTTTCCAGTTGACATCAAATAAGATTTAATATTCTTAGATTGTTTAATATTATTAAATATAATATAATTTGTGAGGAGTTACAATGAATAATAAAATCAGAGTTCGGTTTGCACCAAGCCCAACCGGAAACCTGCATGTAGGAAGTTTAAGAACTGCATTGTACAATTATCTTTACGCAAAAAAAGTTGGTGGAAAATTTATACTTAGAATAGAAGATACAGATCAAACACGTTATGTGGATGGCGCAGTTGAAAACCTTTTTATCACACTTAAAAAAATGGGATTAGAATATGATGAAGGTCCCGGGAAAAATGGAGAATTTGGTCCATATTACCAATCAGAAAGAACTGAAATTTATAATAAATATGTTCAAGATTTATTAGATAAAGGAAAAGCATACAAGTGTTTTTGTACTTCTGAGATTTTAGATAAAATGCGCAAAGAACGTAAAGCAAATGGACTTGACACAAGATACGATGGTCGTTGTAGAAATTTGACTGAAAAAGAAATCAACACTCACTTAAAAAATGGAGATAAATATGTTGTTCGATTAAAAATTCCCCAAGAAGGTGAAATTACTTTTTATGATATAGTTCGGGACAAAGTAACTTTTCCCTGGAATATGATCGATGATCAAATTCTTGTTAAATCGGATGGATTCCCTACCTATCATCTGGCAAATGTTATTGATGATCATTTGATGGAGATCTCTCATGTTATACGTGGTGAAGAATGGCTTTCAAGCGTTCCAAAACATCTTTTCCTTTATGAAGCTTTTGGTTGGAAACCTCCAAAAATGTGTCATTTACCTCTACTTCTTAATCCTGATAAAAGCAAATTAAGTAAAAGACAGGGTGATGTTGCTGTTGAAGATTTCCTTAACAAAGGCTATCTGCCAGAGACATTAATAAATTTTGTTGCTCTGCTTGGCTGGCATGCACCGGGGAATGAAGAATTCTATACATTATCAGAACTGGAAAAAGTATTTTCTCTTAAACGTATAAATAAATCTGGGTCAGTTTTTGATATAGAAAAACTCAACTGGATGAACGGTCAATACCTTCGTAATATAGACTTAAAATTAATTGGTGAATATGCTATAAAATATTTTAAAAAAGCCGGATATCATATTCCAAATGAGAAACATTATTTAGAACTGGTAAATATTGCTAGAAGCCGCATTCATAAATTGGATGAAGTAACTGAATTTGCAAAGCCATTCTTTAGTGAATTAAATTTTTCTGATGAGGATAAAATAATTTTAGAAACAGAAAGTTCACAAATTCTTTTCAAATTCTGGATTGATAACATCATAGATTCTCCTAAATTAGATGAAGAATTAATAAATGAGTTATTGAGACGTTCGACACAAGAGTTAGAAATAAAAGGAAAAAATCTATATCCTCCCCTAA
>JAGGWC010000228.1 GCA_021157645.1 Candidatus Cloacimonadota bacterium
CATCTTTGGGATACGTAAATAGTGCGAGCTCACTTTTCTCGAAAGATAAACCATAAGCCACATTCAGTCTTTTCATCCATTTAGTTTTATGGCTTTCAATATTTAAATCACGGGGAGCTGCATTCCAATAATATCCGGATAAATATCTTTCTTAAAGAGTTGGCCGGAAAAGGGTTTCAGGACTGCTGTTTTATATGGATACTCACAATGTCCACCACCCCCGAAAATTATTTTAATATCGTTCAGCTGCTCCTTGTCGAACAATTTCTTTTTAGCTAAAGCAAGAATACCTTCGGTCCCGCGGTTCAATCCCTTAGAAATCCAGCCTTTTGCTTCTTTTATTTCAGGAGCATGAAAAAACTGTTCACTTTTTACAACCACCGAGTCAATCCCATTCTTAGTTGAAATTTCGCTCCAGCCTCATCCTCGTTATGCTGCCTGTTCGTTTTCTTGAGTAATATGGTTGATCTTTAAATCTTTCATGATAGCTTTTTGCAATGCTGGTAAGTGGCGATAGCCCATCAGTCTTCTCAGACGAGGTTCTATATCCAACAATGCAGCGAGTTATTGTCAATAGTTGTGTATGGGGAAATTAGGCAGCGTCCTCAATTTTCATTATTCCATTGACAAATTGTACACCTTTGATCACTTCTGCTAGTTTTTTTGGTAGTGTCAATAATTTTTCGCTTTTTTTCTGGCAGTACCCTGAAGTTGTGTTTTGACCTTGTTACAAATTTATTTTTTAGTCGATCTCAACTGATAGCATTGTAAGGGCACTGCCATTTTAATAAAAGCGAAAATATTATACGTTATCATTTGATTGTACTGTTGACAGACATTAGTGAATGGTTTAATAATTAAGTATGGCTATTAATAGACATTTAGATAATGCTCCAATCGCGGAAGCTATAATAGATTTGAGAGTTCAATTACCCTCAAGTTTCCGAATTCAGAATTTTGAAAAATTGAATTCATCATTAAAGGCAGAATATCCAAGTGCTGAAGAACGCCATAAATTTAAAATTAAACATACCTTACAAAAAGGGAATTTTTCCACAGCGGATGCAGCGGATGAAGTAATTGGGTACATTTTAAAATCAAAGGATGGGAAAAATATTGTTCAGTTCAGAAATGACGGTTTTACTTTTAGTAGATTAAAACCTTATTCAACCTGGTCTGAGATATTTGCCGAAGCTAAAAAACTATGGTCATTATATATTGACAATTGTTCTCCTGTTTTAATATCAAGAATTGCAACACGTTATATTAATCATTTAGATATTCCCTTGCCCGTTAATGATTTTTCTAAATATTTAACTTGTCCTCCTGTTGTGCCGGAAGAATTAACCCAACATGTAAGTGGGTTTCTGTCAAGAACCATTATCAATGATCCAAAATTGTCCGTTTCAGCAAATATAATTCAAGCATTAGAAAAAAGTCTCAAAGAAAATCATATTACTGTTATTCTTGATATTGACGTTTATAAAAATAAAAATTTTAATATAAATGATGATATGATGTGGCAAAATTTTGATACTCTTCACCTCTTAAAAAACGATATATTTTTTAGCTACCTGACGGATGACATATTAAAGGAATATGAATGAATACTTCTTGCTACAGTATTGACAATGAAAGTTTTATGTACATGCAACCAGCTACAGGAATAAGTGAAGATGCGGATCTGGTTGAAGAAATAATGAATCAAGTAAAAAGTGATTTCTACCGTACATTTATCTTCGGCGAACGCAGCAATGAAATTTCAAATGAGATTGAAGAAATAGCCACAGAAGGGGGTTGTGATAATTGGGATGGATATGGAGGGAAAGCAATAGACCATCGCTCTTACCTTGTAGCTTATGATTTTTTCAACACCATGCCAACCACCATTCCTGTCCCTGAGGTATCACTTGATCCAGATGGAGAAATATCTTTCGAATGGTTTAAAGACAGCGACAATATCTTTTCAGTGAGCATAGGTGGTGATAAAATGATTACATATGCCGGAGTTTTTGGAATCAACAAAGTGCAAGGAAAAGAATGTTTCTCAACATTGATTCCTCAACCTATTATAGAAAATTTATTAAGAATATATGCATAAGGTTAATGAATGCCCAACAATAAATTTTCTAGATATATCACATCTAAGAAACATTTTAGTAAGCAGAATAATTATGTAAAATCAGCCGCTTTTATGCCAAATAGAAACCAAAAATTATCCGTATTTTGTATTGATGAACTTGTTGAAGAAGAAATTTGGGAGATTGGCTATAATAATATCTCAATCCCAACTTCAAAAGAAATTTACGCCAGAGCTAATATTGAAGCTGAAGATATATTAACAACCATCCTGGAAATTGATAATAATAACACCCCATTAAGACATGCAGATATCATTGGTTGGCCATCTGAGAAAGAAGATCAGAAAGGCATAGCTTTAGAATTATCAAGAAAATCAGCTCTCGTAATAAAACCCCCACTTATTTAATCCATCCCGGGAAACTTAACCATCCAGGAAGTACTTAATCTATACACTTCACTGTATTTATTTCACATTATTTTCATCTTTGAAAATATCTACTTTTGTTTCCAGACAAGACCGCAAATCATAATCACTTGTTCCAATGACAAACCAATTATCTGGTTTCTGGAAAATATCAAATCCACGTCCAATCTTGATTAGCCAACCATTATCCAGCTTTATTTCACGATCGTGAGCTGTGTCACTAAATTGCCAGGTAAATTCTACCGCATGTTCCTTGAGACTATCCTGAAGCAAGGTAAACTTTTCTTCAACTTCTGCTTGTTGATACTGGTTATCTGAACCGGTCAGTAATTTGATTGATTTTACAGAGCCAATTTTTACTGCCAGCTCACAGAACC
>JAGGWC010000151.1 GCA_021157645.1 Candidatus Cloacimonadota bacterium
GTGAGCCACATCATTTGAGCATCAATATTTGTGAAATTAAATTGGATTCCATCATATTCTTTTTCCATTTCACGGCATATTGCCAACATCATTCCACTTGTTTCGCGGATTACATTTGGTTTTTCGCAAAGCGTTACTTTATCATATCCAAATTTCTTGGCATATTCAAAAGCAGATCTGATGATTCTCTCTGAATATTTTTTTGTGAAAATTCTGGTAGAAATTGCAATTTCATTTTTAGGTGACCAACTGAAATTTTTCACAAATTTTGGATGAGTCATAAAAGCATCATAAACCTGATCCGATGGATCTGTCCATTCTACACCACCATAAAGTCCTTCTGTGTTTTGACGAAAAACAACAACGTCAACTTCCGGTTCTTCGATAGTATCGTTTGGTCCTCTACGAATAAAATTTAGTGGATTCCCTTTTAAAGTTTTACACGGTCGCTGGCAAATATCCAGTTGGAAATGCTGACGTAATCCTACAATGGGACTGTAATAAACAAAACCTTTATCAGCTAATTTCGGATCGAGCTCTTTTGCAGCTTCGCTTTTTGGTTTGGAAGTGATAGCACCAAATAAAGCAATTTTGTGTTTTTCTAATAAATCCAAAGTTCTCTGTGGAAGAGGATTTCCCTCTTTACACCAGAATTCCCAACCAATATCGGCATGTACATATTCTGCTTCGAATCCAACCGCATCAAGTACTTTCACTGCTTCTTCTAACACGGTTTTTCCAATACCGTCACCCGGCATTATTACTATGGTTCTTTTACTCATTGCTTCTCTCCTTTTTTTATCTATTTTTTTACTTTTCTTATTGTGTCCAAAATCGTTCCATCAATCCATTCAACAACAGCTACTGCTTCATCAGAGAGTTTTGGTTTAGCAGGGATTCCGCATATTTGATCTATTTCTTTCTTCAGGTCTTTAATATCACGGATGGGAAGACTTGAATTTTTGGTTGCTTCAATTAGATCTTTTCTTCTTGGATTAATAGCAATTCCTCGCTCGGTTATAATCACATCGACCAATTCACCCGGAGCAACAAGCGTAGTTACTTCATCTTTTATAACTGGAATTCTATCTCTGAATGATGGTACGGCAAGAATTGTACATTTTGCCAGCATACAATTTTGGAAACCACCAATACCGTGAAGCATCCGTCCATCACTATGTGAAACACAATTTGCATTGAAATTAACATCGACTTCTGTACTGCCCAGCACGATAACATCCAACATTCTGGCAATATTTCCCTTAGCATGGAAATCATAGATCTCAAAGATTCCGATTGGAATATGGTTGGGATTATCCCTAAGTGAAGAAATGGCTTCCAAACCAAATGTCTGTCCGTCAAAAATGTAATCTGTAAGTCCCTCTTCCATCATATCCACCAAAAATTTTGTACTACCGCCCACAACACTTCTTGCTTTTATACCTTTTTCCAACATCATTTCTTTAATAAAATGTACAAATGCCAATGAAGTTCCACCAGCACCAGCTTGGAAGTTCATTCCATCTTTAAGGATTCCAGCAGCTTCCACAAATTTTGCACAATATTCGGCAATTAGTAATCTATCAGGACTTTTAGTGATTCTGGTTGTACCGGAAACAATTTTCTGAGGATCGCCGATCTCATCTAAAGCAACGACAAAATCTACATCGTTTCCCATAATTTCCCAAGGATAGCAGGGAAAATCGATCAATGAATCGGTGACGATAATAGTCCGATCAGCATTTTTTGCATCGGTTCTAGAAAATGAAACAGGACCAAAAGGATGTTTTCCTAAAACACCATTTGCATTTCCCGTCATATCTGCAGCAGATGCAGCAATAACAGCAATATCGATATGAACTTCACCATCTGCAATTGCGCGGTATCTTCCACCGTGACTGCGAAGATAGCCAAGACCTTTCATTTTTCCATGACTGCAAAAATCTCCTAAATGACCATTCAAACTTCCTTCAATATGATGAACTACCCCCGACTTTAGATGTTCAATAATTGGTGCGTGACACGGAAATGCTGCACTTGGGAACCATCTTAAATCTTTTATCCCAAGTTCAGCGGCGATGTCAAAAATCATATTAGCTACATAATCGCCATTTCGATAATGATGATGGGTCGAGATTGTCATTCCATCTTTTAAACCTGATTTAATGAGAGCTTCTTTTAATGATTCAACGATTTTATTTCCATCTTTGGGATAATCGATACAGGTTGGAATGCGTGTTGCAATACCTTTATGCGTTGGCCTATATTTGTTTACTCCCATAAATGGAGTAACTTTTTTTCCATTAATAATTGTAGGAACAATTCGTCCTGCCGCATTCATTACAAATTTATCTGCTTTTTTCATCTGTCATTTCCTCCGATCTTTGCCATATCTAATGTTTGCTGAGCTCGTTTTACAACCGGAGCATCGATCATTTTAGAACCAAGAGCAACGACTCCTAAACCTTTCTTTTTTGCCTCATTATAGGCCTTCACGATTTTCTGTGCTTTTTCAATCTCTTGTTTATCGGGTGCATAACCAGAATGGATAACCGGAATCTGACGCGGATGAATGCAACCCATTCCATGAAAACCAAGTGATTTGGAATTGAGAACATTTTGCTTAAGAGCTTCCATATCGTTAACATCAGAAAATACTGAATCAATTGGTTGAATTTTTGCAGCGTGAGCTGAATTTACAATTTGTGAACGAGCAAAGAAAGTTTCAGATCCTTCTAAAGTTCGCTGTGTTCCTATATCGGCTGTGTAATCTTCTAAACCAATTGCAAGCGCAACTACATTTTTTTCACACGCAATTTGATACGAATTGATAACACCAAGCGCACTTTCAATTATCGGCATTAACCAAATATTATATTTTATTTTTTTCTCTATTTTTATTTTTGCAATTTTATTGTTCACTTCTATTATCTGTTCAGCAGTTTCACATTTTGGAATGAGAATAAGATTAACATTATGAGGAACAATACGCTCAAGATCATCAAAACCCATTGGTAACTGATTAATGCGCACCATTCTTTCTGCTCCGTAGAAATTCACAGACCGAAGTGTATTCCTGACAAGAATTGCAGCTTCTTCCTTCTTAGCAGGTGCAACCGAATCTTCCAGATCAAGAATGATTGCATCAGGTTTGTGAATACCGGCATTAATAGCAAGTTTGGGAGTATTTCCCGGAAGATAAAGTCGTGATCTCCTGTAGCGATCATTTGCCGTTTGATTTGTATTTTCCGGTAGGATTGGCAAAAGGTATTCTTTATCAGTTTCGATAGCTTGTTTAATTGCAGATTCGATGCGAGCAGCGATTGTATAATCAAGTGCACCTCGATCCTCAATTAGA
>JAGGWC010000140.1 GCA_021157645.1 Candidatus Cloacimonadota bacterium
AAAGCCAAATCTTGTTTTAACTTCGTTTGCTTGCTTTGTTCACAAGCCGAAGCGTAAGTGATCGAACTCGTGCAAGAAGAGGGATTCTAATCAATTTAGTTTTAAGTTGTATCTGTGCTTATCTGTGCTTATCTGTGTTTATCCGTGGTTATAAAAAAAATGGCACGCCCGATAGGATTCGAACCCATAACCCCCTGATCCGTAGTCAAGTACTCTATCCAATTGAGCCACGGGCGCACGTACATACTAATCCAAATTTATCACTTCTTATGTCAAGAAATTTAAGACTTCTATTTGCTATGTCCATCACTCAAATTTTATTATATATTCTTGACATCTGGAACGATACAATTTATTTGCAATAGGTTTTATGAGGTTAATTATGAAGAAGAAGATATTGATAGTAACTACTGGTGGGACAATTGCCATGAAGCATAATAGCCCTTTTGGAGTAATCCCAAACGACGAATTTGCTAAGCATTTACGTTCTTTCCCGCAATTAAAAGAAATTGCTACAATTGATGTTTATGAATTTTCCAATATCCCAAGTCCATTCATTGATCCAAATAAAATGTTGGAACTGGCAAAAATGATAGATAATAAAATCATAGATTATGACGGAGTTGTAATAACTCATGGAACCGATACTTTAGAAGAAACGGCTTATATGTTGGACCTAATCTTAAAAACAAATAAGCCCGTTATCTTTACTGCTGCAATGCGAAGTAATTCAGAACTTGGACTCGATGGCCCTAGAAATATTGTTGGTGCTGTACGGGTTGCTGGAGCAGATCATTCCTTAAATCGTGGTGTAGTCGTCGTTATGAATGATGAGATCAATTCAGCACGAGATGTTGTTAAAGCTGATTCCAGTAAAACCGATGCATTTATAAGCCCTTCACTCGGTCTTCTTGGAATAGTCGATCCTGATAAGATAATATTCTACCGTAAATCTGAGGTAATTGAAAAGATACATACTGACTCAATTGAAACTAATATTGATCTGATTAAATGTTGCAGTGGGATGGATGGTAGATTCATTGAAGCTTCAATTCAGCATGGTTCTAAAGCAATTGTTATAGAAGCATTTGGAAGAGGGAATGTTCCTAAAACAATATTACCTTCTCTGGAGAAAGCTCTTGCAAAGAACATTCTTATTATTCTTGTTTCTCGAACTTACACGGGACGTGTTTTACCGGAATATGGATATGAGGGAGGTGGATTATACCTCCAAAAAATGGGTGTAATGCTTGGTGTTGATTTAACAGGTCCCAAAATGCGTATCAGATTAATGACATTATTTGGAAAATTACATAATATGGTTGCTGTGAAAAATTATTTATTAAATAATAAGGAAAATTGAATGATAAATATTATAGAAATTATAAAGCAATATTTTGCTCATCACATAATTTTTAGTGCAGGGTTACTGCTTATTGTTGGATATATTTTCGGACAATTGGCTGAGAAGGTAAAACTTCCAACAATTACCGGTTACATCCTTGCTGGTGTTGTCATTGGTAGTTCAGGATTAAAATTGATTCGGCATGAAAACATGGAGATATTATACATTCTATCTGAAATCACACTTTCTTTTATTGCTGTTATTATTGGTGGTGAATTCTCTTTTTATAAACTCAAACTTTATGGTAAAAAAATCTTTATTCTTACTCTTGCTCAAATGTTACTTACATTCTTACTCGTTTCATTTGGTTTGTTAGCAATCGGATTCTCAAATTATATTGCTTTTGTTCTTGGTGCGATTTCGGCAGCAACAGCTCCAGCCGCAACAGTTGTAATTGTAGAAAAGCTTAAGGCAAGAGGTAAATTTGTAGATTATCTTTATGGAATTGTTGCTTTAGACGATGCGGGAACAGTAATTTTATTCTCCATTGCCTTTGCAATTTCTGGTTCAATGATGGGAGATATTCAAGTTAGTATTTCACATTCCGTAATCCATGCCTTTAAAGAAATCATCATTTCTTTAATTATTGGTGCTGTTAGTGGTATTATTGTCCATTTTATAACTATAAAAAAACATAATTTGAATGAAATTAAAATCATATCATTAGGTATAATATTTTTAACAACATCAATTGCAATTAGCCTGCATTTATCACCACTCATTGCAAATATGACCCTAGGTATGTTGATAATTAATCTAAATAAAAAGAATGCCAGAATCCTTTTCTCTTTTGAGCCAATGACACCTCCTTTGTATGCTATTTTTTTTGCAATTGCAGGAGCAGAATTAAATTTCGCTGTTTTTAAAAATCCAATGATATTATTAGCTGGTTTTGTTTTAATAACTTTAAGATTCGCAGGAAAATATCTTGGAATTTTTATTAGTGCAACAACATTAAAAATAGATAAAAATGTAAAAAATTACCTTGGATTAAGTCTGCTTCCTCAAGCAGGAGTAGCAATTGGATTAATGCTTTTTGTTCAAGCTTCTCCTGTTGTATTACAGGCTTCTGTGCAAATTCAAAACGAGGTTGCTGAAATGACAAATATAATCCTAATGTCTGTATTTGTTAATGAAATAATTGGTCCACCACTCTCAAAATTCGCAATTCTAAAAAACCTGAATAGGAGAAAATAATGGAGTTTTCGGAAATTGTTAAACTTGAATGCTGTGAAGTTAATTTTACTGCTAAAAATAAAAATGAAGTTTTACATAACATTGGGATATTGCTTAAACGAAGCAGAGAATTCAGGAATATCGAAGAAGATGTTATTTTTAAAGCTCTTAAAGAGAGAGAGGATATGGGAAGTACAGGATTCAGTAGAGGAATTGCTATTCCCCACTGTCAACTGGAGGGTATTGATCATTTTATAATTGCAATTGCGATCTGCAAAAAAGGTATTAATTTTGATTCACTTGATAAAAAGAAATCAAGAATATTTGTTACAATCGTAGGACCAAAAGGTGATAGAGAAACACATTTAAAATTATTAGCACAAGTTTCTCAAATTTTAAAAGAACCTCATGTGATAGATGAGATATTGCAATCAACTACAAAAATTGGACTCTATGAAGAATTCCTTCGTAATACAAATAACATAAAGACAATTACAAAAAAAGGAAAAGAAGTCCTGATGATGCTCACAGTTAAAGATGAAAGTATTATGCAGGATATTACAGAAGTATTTGTAGAGTACGGAATTCAAGATTCGATTATACTTGAAACTCAAAACATGGAAAACTTGCTTTCTACAACTCCACTTTTCATGGGCTTTTTTAATTTTACTTCAGAACAAAATACTCTCACGAAAATTATTCTCGTTAAACTGACAAAACATCATATTAATGCGCTGATAAAGGGTTTAGAAGATGTCTTCGGAAATCTGGATACTTATTCTGCACTTAGTATTCTTGTACTTGATATCTTCTTTTCAAAAGGAAATATGTAATGAGCAGATTCGATCAGATCATTGATCGTAAGAATACAAAGTGTTACAAATGGGATTATAATAAAGAGATCTTTGGGAAGGAAGACCTTCTTTCGATGTGGGTTGCTGATATGGATTTCCAAGCTCCACCTGAAGTATTGGAAATTCTAAATAAACGAGTTGATCATGGCATTTTTGGATATACTGGTTTTACAGATTCTTTCTATACTTCGATAATAAATTGGATACAGAATCGCTTTAAATGGAAAATAAAAAAAGACTGGATCATTGCAACACCGGGAATTATTCCTGCAATTAATTTTGCAATACAAACGTACACAACAAAGAACGACAAAATTCTGGTTCAAACTCCGGTTTATTATCCTTTCTTCACATCAATAAAGAATAATAAACGTAAACTAATTGTATCAGAACTTAAACTAATTAATGATCATTATGAAATGGATTTTGCTGATCTGGAAATAAAGTTAACAGATGACGTTAAAATGATGATATTATGCAGTCCACATAATCCGGTAGGTAGAGTTTGGAAACTTGATGAATTGAAACAGGTATCTGAACTGTGTTTAAAACATAATGTGCTACTTATTTCAGATGAAATTCATTCCGATCTAATTCTTAGCAATAATAAACATATTCCAATACCAACCATTTCTAAAGAAATATTAAATAATTCACTAACTATGTTTGCTCCAAGCAAAACTTTTAATGTTGCAGGTTTATCATTATCTTTTGTTGTAATTCCTGATAAAAAAATTAGAGGGAAGTTTCAAAAAACACTGCTTAATTTAGGACTGCACGGTGGAAACACATTTGGAATTGAAGCGTTGGAAGCCTCATATACATTTGGACAAAAGTGGTTGGAAGAATTGCTGATTTATATAGAAGGTAATTATATTTTTGTACAACAATATCTTCAAAATCATATTTCCCAGATCAAAGCTGTTAAAATGGAAGGAACATATCTTTTGTGGCTCGATTGCCGAAAGTTGAATCTATCACAAGAAGAACTAGTTTACTTCTTTATTAATAAAGCTGGGTTAGCTTTGAATGATGGAGCTAAATTTGGAAAAGGTGGAAAAGGTTTTATGCGTATGAATATTGGCTGTTCAAGAAAGTTGATAGAACAGGCATTAGATCAATTAGCAATTGCTATAAAAAATATTAAGATGTAATAAACTCGACCGGTTTTCACAGATCGAGTTCAACTTATAACTAAATTTCTTAGTATGTTACATATTCTCCCACTGGAATTTTTTTAGATTTATTTTGCCATTTTTAACCAAGATCCCCTCACTTTCCAATATAGCTTTCTGCATTTCAAAACCATCACCAATTCTCAATGATATTTTCCCATGAAAATTGATTACACGATGCCATGGAAGCTTATACTTTCCGGAAGATGAATGGAGGATTCTTGAAATTTGTCTCGCAGCTTTATTATTGCCAGCCAGAGTTGCAATTTGTCCATAAGTAGCAACCTTCCCTGCTGGGATTTTTTTTATGATCTCAATTACATGCTTGCTGAATTCAGAAATCATAATAGATATTTGGTCAAATTAATTGTTCCATTTTTTCTTATTGTTAATCAAAGCTTGCACTGGAGCCAAGCCAGTTACTTTTTCTTCATGAATTGCTTTTAAGATTGTTCCGCCCCCGGAAAAGAAGTAGTAATTTGGATCATCA